>NZ_JBALEQ010000015.1:0-152083 GCF_036917775.1 Nostoc sp. | reverse complement strand
GGGGGAGCCACAAAAATGCTCCCTATTTTTTGTCTCCACCATCTTCTCAAAGTTTTGTCCCATCTAGCTTAGAGTTGCCTTGTCACCCTCTCAGCATATTCTACTATTAAAACGACAAAAAACCGTGGTTGCTAAAAATTTAACCACGGTTTTAACTTTATAAAACTTGACTTTTGCTAGTACCAACAGACAATTAATCGCGGCCATTGATGGCAATTAGCAACCGCAAGATAAAGACGAACAAGTTGATGTAAGTTAAGTACATCGACAAAGCAGCAGGCAGATATTGGTCATCGCTGTAAGTGCGGGGCAAGATGTAGAAATCGACAACAGAAACCCCAACAAACAGGAATACTCCTAAGCCGGAGATGGCAATTTCTAACCAATTTGGCGTGTAAACACCAAACATGGCAAACCCAAATTGGGCAAGGCACACAACCACCAAGGCGATAACGCCAAGATTGATGGTTTTCGTCAAAGCCATCCCATCTTGTTCAGAAAGATTTGAACCAATTTGACGGGCGAAAATAAAAGTAACGCCACAACCAAGGGCAGCCAAACCAATGCCTTGAATGCCAACACCTTGGGATCTCAAAGCGACGAATATCAAGCCACTGAGAGTATATCCAGACAAGAGGCTGTAGGTTGCCAACAGGGGTAGTGCAAGACCCTTGTTACCTTTTTGGGCAACATTTTGAGCAACAAAGAACAAAATTAACTCCAAAATCACCGCACCGATAAAGGTGGGAAAGAATATTTCGGGGTTAGCACGGATAACTCCCAAACCGCCGTAGGTTCCTAATGCCGTTAGCACCAATCCACCACCAACGTAGGGGAGGGCGTTGGCGATTACGTTTGGGCCAACGAGGGCATGAGATTTAGCCTCACGGATAGCTTCACGAAAATTACTGGTATTGCTCATATTGAAAAACTGTTTTTTAGGAAAACGTTGTGCTTATTCCTATTGTTACCAATCTTTGCGGTTAACAGCCAAGGATTTAATATTGTTGCAAAATCTGAAAGGTAGCTTTGTTGTTAAAAATTAAAATCGTCAGTCTCTGAGGATTCCACTGGATCTTTAGTAGTGATAGCATACTCTTTAGCCTTGATTGCAAAGGGAAAAGGCAAAGGCAAGGAAACGTCATTTGCAAAATAAGGCCAGCGACTTCTGAGAGAGTGGACAAAGTGAGCTAGCTTGTCACCCTTGATTTCTGGGTGATGAATCAAGGCTATTTCTAAGATTCTGGCTCTTCCAGGCTGCCTGCTGCCATTGTCAAGGCGAGACTGAGTTTTTTGTAATATTGTTGTGCCTCGTTCAGTATACAACGCCTTTCTAACGCTCAGGTAGAGCGATCGCTCCCCATCATCACACACACCCCGCCATCGGTAAACACCACTGCGTCGCTCACCGGGAGAATCTTTAACAATAGCAACTGGTACTTCACCAGTATCTGCAATTCGTAAGCGCACAACCCACAGACGATTGATTTGTTCTTGTGAAAGGTATTCTTTTAGTGCTTGCAGTGGGTCATTAGTAAGTAGATTTTGGTTTTGTAGCCAGTTCAGCATTTTGCGGGCATTCAGTGCCTCTGCCATGAATAGTACACGCGGGGATTTATTATCAGTAATTGGAGTATTTAAACACTCTTGTAAACATTCAGCTACAAACTTATTAATTAGCCTTTGTTCTTGTGTTTGCTCTTGGTGCTTTTTTGCATCATCAACTTCTTCATTGCTTTCATCAAAAGAGTTTGGATTCCAGTCTTCATTCAAAAGATGTGCAAGTCCGAAAGGATATGACACCCAACCTTGTTTATTCCATAAATCAGGAGTTGTTAATTCTACTTTAGCTGTTATTGGATTAACTCTGATCATTAAAGTAACAGTTTTGGGAATGTTTTCTGCATTGGTTTTGCGGGTGCGGCGTAGGACATAAAAGCACGTTAACCAAACATCAGGATCAATGCCATCTTTTTTGGGATTAATTAAAGGAGTATCAGGTAAAATCCCAAATTGTCTTAGTAAGTCTGATACTGCTCGTTTTACTGGTTCCAAACCAGATTTTTTCAGTTTTTCTTCACCAGCTTTGGTAATATAAGTTATCCGATGAATATGTTGGTTGAGATAGCCTGTTTTCATTGCACCAATTCGCCATGCCAACTTGGGATCAGCCTCGGATATACGAGATTTCTGTCTAATTTCGATTAATGCCCCACTTAGTTCTTTAGTTTGGGGTAGAAACCCGGTAATTTGATTAATGCGCTCTACTAATAAATTAGGACGTTGCTGTTGATAAGTTTTCCTTGCTTCAGAAAAATGTTGAATTTCCAGGTCTTGTGTAAGGTCGCCAACATGTTGAGTCTTGATACACAGAGAAGCATAGAAACCTTGATAAATATTTTCTACTTTTGTAGGTGATAAATACAGTAACTGGCAAATTTCAGCAATCAGTGCATTACGACATTGTGGAGTTTCCCACAAAATAAGTATGGTGCGAAGAGGATTTTCAGCTTCACGAAATACTGCTGTTGCTGCTAGTTTTGGTCGCAGCATTGGGGTGTGTGAATGATTTGGGTCGTCAGATTTCTTAGCTTTTTTAGGCTTGGTAGATTGGTTCTCTTCAGTAGCACAAGGGCGAAAAATTTTCTGTTTGGGTTTCTCCAAAGGCCAGAAAATAAAAACGTTACCTGTCACTCTCTCAGCTTCACCCACTCTCTGAACAGGAAGATGTACTTCAATAGCTTGATCTAAACTAGCCAAATCTTGTGGACTGATACCAGCAAAGCAAGGTGGTTCTCCTAATTTAGAAGTGTAGGCGATCGCAGCTTGGATACCACTAGGAATTGTGTTCACACCTGACCAGTTATGATTTGGGTTAGAAACGAAATTATTTGCGTCAGGAAGTTGAGAGTCATTGAGAGAAAGAAGATTGTTGATGGCTTGAGGCCACTTTACTTCCTTTCCATAACGGTTCATCGTCAGTGGAATAAAGCAAAAGGTTTGGCGTTGTCCATCTAACCATCGGCGGTTATCACCAATATGAGCTTTCACGCCTGGATAAGGTACATAATTCAAAGGTTTAGTCAGCCACCGTCGAATTGATAAATGATGATAAACAATAGGTTTTTCGCGCCAGGGAACTGTTTGCAAAACAAACTCAATGACAAATGAGATGTATGCTGTTTCTGTTGTTTCCTTGTCTTTAGTTACCGTAACTTCGCTGGGAGGCCATGACATCAACTCAGCACCTTGGAGGCTGACGACTCGATAAAATGTCAGTTGATACTGCTCATCAACACCAAAGTAAACTCTTGGGTTTTTGAGAAATTCCTTGGCAAGGTAATCTGGAATTGCTTGGTAAAGGTTGTTTGTTTCGACTTTGTTTTGAGGATGGAGTAATTCATAGGTTTGTGAATCTTCCCATCGCCAATCATTATTATTCAAATTTGCAAGTTGTGACTCAACATCCTCCAAGGAACTAAATTCTTCTATTAACCAATCTTTGATCAAGTTACCCAAGTCAGAAATGTCTATGGTTTCTGTTGCTAATAACCAAGGTACATTGCCTTTTTGCCAGCCATTACGCACAGTCTTGATAATTTTAGGAAAACTACCAGATACCAAAGGGTCGAGGGAATAAACTGGCACAGCCCGATAACTTTTACCTTGGAGTCTGGCACACTGTTGAGCAAGGTTGTTGGCGACTTGTCGCCATGTAGTAGGGACATAGATTGCATAAAGTTCGCATATTGGATTCGTTGCAGTAAGTTCCCAAGCACCAGGAAGAATAATTTTAGTCATAGTTTAAGTTTCTTTCTCTCATTTGTTTCAACGCATTTAAAAAAGCTCCATAGAGCGATCGCGCCAGCACATCCTCACCTTCTACATAGGGTTCCAGCACCTTGATGATGGCAACCAAAAGTGAAGTGCTTTCACTGTCTTGTTCGCCAATAGCTGAATTTGGGGCGAATTTCACATCTATAAAATGGACTACTGCTGGTACTCCACCACGCACCAAACGCCCGATGATTTGCCAGATACTTACTAACTGAGTCCAGCAAAGTACCGATCGCTCTCCTTGTGTTAGTTGCTTAAAAGCCCACGCCGTGTAGTTCAGATTGACCATTTCGGCAACAGCATTCTGGTAGAAGATATCTGCAACCTGAGTCAGGGTTAGGTTCCCCGATATTGATTGAGCTTCTTCATAAAGAGTGGAGTCTTTTTCATGCTTTAGTGCCCAAGCATTGAGTTGCTGAACAGTAGATTGCCAGTTATCAGGGATTGGCATAGGTCTATTGAGGAATAACACTGCACCAAATGCAGCTTTACCTTGAGCATTCAAGATGTTGTGACCCCGCTCTAGAGCCATCAAAGGAGCAACTACAATCTGGGTGGGTAAATGTTGTAAATTCCTGATTTCGCTTCGTAGAATCCCATGAAGATGAGTCGGAGCATTGTCGCGCCGGAGGGTGGCAATACCGTCATCGTTGATGTTTACATCGAAACGGTAGCGGGATTGTAAGATAGACGTGACCCATTCGGATTCATCGTAACTACCCACGACAATCAAGATGCGATCGCGATCGCTCCACCATTCAGGTTGCTGTTGTTTTCGCTGTGCTAAATCCTGAAATACTCCATCTAGAAAACTCTGTCCACCTCTTACCGAGTGGCACATAGCCTCCACCATTTCTTTAGCAGCAAGTTTGCGTTTTGCAGGTGGTAATCCTGATAAAGCAATATAGTTGGCTTGCGGATTCTGTTTGGGACTAAAGAAAAATTGACTTTCAGCTATACCTGCCTCACCAGTTCTAGATTGCAACAATATAGTGGGTTTTATGTTGATGTGATAGGCTGGCGAACCCGGAGCGTAGCTAGTACCTGATATCAGAACAGTATGCGGGCCATCCCAATCATCTACAGCAAACAGTTTTGGGAAGTTTGACAGTAACGCACGACCTACACCCACATAGCGGAAATAGTCCAACTTGCCAGCTTTTTTAGCACTACGTTCTTGCTTATACAAAAAACCTAGAATATTTCCCACTGGCGATTCTGGTAAAACTGGGAGAAAGTCATCCGGTGGACGATGTAAAAGGTCTTGGCTTGAGTCGTGCAAGTTAATTACCCGACCGAGGTCGCTCAGATTATCAACTATAAAACCCAGCCGGTTATCGAGTATGGTGACTAAAATCGCAAACCGGAGATTTCGGGTTAGTTCCTCAAATTGAGTCTCATCAGGTAGGGAAAGATTATGGATTTCTATCCATCTTTTGCACCAAGGAGCAATTTCAGCTAAGGCTTGACGGTCATCTTCCGCAGTTAGTATTGTCAGCGCCAAACCTGAAAGTTCACCACCACGACGGGGATTGAACGGATGTTGTAAAAATCCATCTAGTTGATCCATCATTTGTTTGCGGCGGCGGCGTTGCTCTGTGGGAGCCAAGTCTGCTTCAATGATGCGTTTACGCCGTTCTTCCATGATTTGTTGGCGAGTTAGTTTCGGTTTCGCTGAGACAGAAATCTCAGGTGGATCAACTAGGTCACGGATAATCCGAGCAAATAGAGAACGACCTGTAAAAGGAAGTGGCCCCAACCACGCAACCAATTTAGGGTGCGTGAGGAGTAAGTGATAGATGCGGTTAGTAGCATTTTGGGTATGGTAATGTGCGCTTGTCCAAGCAACAAAGCGATCGCCTGCCATATCACTGCGATCGGAATTGTAAATCGTGGACTGGTTAAGTCCGAGTTTATTTAAAAATGAGTTTCCAGAACCATCGACTAAGACTTCATCAGGGGCAAACTCTTCGTCAAACTGAATCTGCACGCGATCGGCTTCGTCAACAAATAGATATTTACATTCTCGATAAACAGCCTCAGCAAAGGTCCAGTCTTGTTCAAATCCCTGGCGGGGTACACGAGTATGAATGAAACTAGCAGGGGTGAAAATCCAGACTGAAGCTGTAGCAATATCGTGTTCTAAATGGTGACGTGGGCATTTGTAATAACAGGGACAAGTGTATTTTTCATCACTTTCCTGCCAGTCTTCATCATCAGAATCATCATTATCAGCTACAAGAACTTTTTGATAAAGCTTGTGACAAGGTTCATTGCCAAATTCCCACTTATCTTCTGATTGCACTAGAGCTAAAAGTGGGCAGACTTGGCTGAACCAACGCCATGCAGGGTGCATCCCTCCCTTAGTAACTTCCTCACCCTCACTTTTGAGAATAGGTTCGTAGACTTTTGCCAGTTGCTCTTGGCGTTTACTACCCAACACTGGTGCAGCAGGAATTCCTAATTTGTGGCAGAACAAAGAAGCGAGGCGCACTGCTGTAGCAACAGCATTCACCATTAACCCACAGCGATCGCCCTGTTTAGCGAAGAAGTAAATCAGAATTTCCAACAGGGTAGACTTGCCCACATTCAAAAGCCCGACAATGTGGATAAGACCCTCTAAAGTTAGCTGATTACCGTGCTGGAAATTATCTGATTCAGCATCGTATAGCTGGAAGAGGATATTTTCCAAGCGGTTACGATAATTTTCTTGTTGCCCAAACTGGGACAATTTATCGTCCATTTCTTGGGCAGCTAGTATTAATTCTTCACGGGTAACGCTACACTGTGGATTATGCTTAGTCCGTGTGCGACGAAGGGTTACTACAGACGAAGGTGCTATATTAGCAACTTCCTTGGGAATATCAATAGGAACCTCAACTGGAGAGTTACCTTTTTGGGAAATCTTGGCATACCACCGCCCCTCATTTGCTAATTTGATTTTTCGTTGTCTATGCTGTGGAGTTTTTAATAAAGTTGGAAGATATATCTTCTCTAAACGAGTTGGGTAGGTACTGGATGGAATAGTTTGAGGAACATTCCTTGCCTCTTCAAGGCTGTAGATTCTAATAATTTCAGGTAAGTTGATGTACTCCTGAAGAACTCGCAGCCATTGTCTGCCTTTACGCTTAATCAAATAGAAACGAGCATTTTGTGTAAGTTGCCAGTTGCGATCGCTTTGTAATTGTTCAACTGGAAAGTGATATCCTTTCAGCAAAGCTTCCACAGAAGTGGCAGGTTCTTCTGGTGCTACTTCCTTAAGTAAGGTTAATCCCAATTCCACATCAGCAATGAGTTGGGCAAGACGCTTAAGTTCTCGCTGTTGTACCTTAGTATCTGCGTTAACTAAACTAGATACTATATGCTGTTGTAATTCATCAGAGTTGCGGAGTTTTTTACACAGATCCTTGCGCCAGCTAATGGTGTCACGCATTATTTTTTCTTCCCTAAAATTGCTTGAGCCTCGGTGATGATTTCGCTAAATAAGCGCAAACGCACCCCTTCAAGTTCAGGTTCTAGTTGTTCGCGCACTACCTTTATCCGCAAATAGTCTTCGCGTTCATCTGGAAAAACTACAAAGGTTTCCGTTGCATCACGCCGATACTGCACCTTTTGCAAACGTTCTTCATCCACAGATGACCAATCTTTAAAATCAATTGCCCAACGAACTTTGCGCGGGAACTCTACAAGTAAGTCAAATTCATCGACAAAAGGCCAGAGAGTAACGCGCAAACCCAATTTTGTAAGTTCTTCTTGAAGTTGAATTTCCCAAATTCCTGGAAGCGTACCGTACAAATGTACACCAGTGGTAACAGCTTTCCAGTCTGCTGCTTTTTCTTTAGAAATAGGTGGCAATGGTTGAAAGTTGCTGGTTGCACAAAGTCTTTCACACCAAGGGTTACGGCAAGTATATGTACCATCAGGGCGTTGGCGTTGGACATACTTGCAGCGCGGACACAGATGATAGACTCTATCCTCTGCCAACTTATCCATATCGACATAGATTTCTAACCGTGACAATAACTCGCGTAGTGGTCTGATTTCGGGTAAACGTAGCCATTGCCGATATTCTGAGTAATGAAGAGTAGGTTTCGTGATAATTCAGTAGTCGAAAAGCACGATAAGCATCTTCTAGCTGATTTCCTCGACAGTATTCCAGTACATCTTTCAGTACTGATTCTTGTACCTGCGCCACCACATTATTACCCGAAACTTGCCATTCTCTAGCAAAATCGGAAACTACTCCGTCTTCTATAACGCTGACATCTGGTGAAAGATATTTAATCTCTTGGGCTGGTTTCCAGGAAGCAATTGATGTTTCCGCCCAATCAAAAAATTGAGGTAGGTTCTCTGGGGCTTGTTCTCCCTGTAGTAAAGAAGTTAAGTACATACGGGACATACCAATGCGAAGGGCTTCTGGTACTTGACTTCGCTTTTCTAGCTCAAGTTTTTCCCACTGCACCACGCCAGTAGCTAGATACCGCAGAGTATCGGTAACAGATAGCTGTAAAGAGGGTTTTTCCGGTTCAGATGTGAGGAGGCGAAGACTACGGGCGCTGTGGTCATCCCATTCCACATCTATACCGCGCATAGTTTGCAACCACTTCTGAACTGTTGCTTTCTGACGTGGTTGCATTCCGAGTTCTTGACACAACTCTTCTAGAGTTGGTCCTTGTTTATGGATGCTGAACCATTGCTGAAGTGTATCCAGAATTTTTTGTCGGTGTTTGGTGATTTTCATTGTTCACCCTCCTGTTTTGCAGAAGTGTGACACCCACCAAACTGGCATGTCAATCACCTGTTTCCATGTTTCCACTAAGTTTCCAAAGTTTCCATCTCACCAAGTATTGAATAGAAATGTACCTCAAAACCCAACTAAGTACAAATCTCCATAAAAATGAGTCGGAATTCTGTTTTTTGTAGCTTAGGTTTTGTTTTGCCACCCAACTTTCAATTTGAATTTTCGACCTTTATTAATGAGGGTGCGTACTAAAAGATAAAATTGTCCAGTCTCTTTTGCGATTAATTCAGTAACTATTCACGTTGCTCTCACTAAGACAGATAGCTATTCAGTCAGTTATACATTATTCAGCATAAATAGCTAGTTTTTGTTGCAAAAGCTAAAGATTATGTGCAATTAAAGAGTTATGTAAAAAACAAAAATAACCTGCAACAGAGAGGTTATGAAAATCATGCGTACAAATACTGAATTATGGAGTTAGACCCCTCATAAGTTCAGTGAAACGACGATGGCTTATTCTTCCCTGACTAAGCAAAATAATAACAGCTTAGAAGAAAATATACGCAACTCCATTTTTTGAGGAATAGGAGTTACAACAAAGGAATGTATATGGCAACAAGTGAGTCCTCTTTACGAACTGATGGTATAGAATTATTACACTTGTACCACCAGAATCCTTCTATTAAACTTCGTAATAAACTTGTACAGTTACACACTGGCTTAGTACGAAAGATGGCTCATAAATTCAGCCATCAATGTAATGAACCTTATGAAGATTTAGAACAAATTGGGTATTTTGGTTTAATTAGGGCTATTGAGCGTTTCGATCCTAGCCAAGGATATGCTTTTAGTTCCTTTGCAGTGCCATATATTCGTGGAGAGATGCTGCACTTTTTGCGCGATCGCAGTACTTTATTAAAAATTCCTCGTCGTTGGCAAGAATTATACAATGAAGGGCAAAAGATTCGCAAGGACTTAGCAATGTCTTTAGGTCGCCAGCCCAAGGACGCTGAAATTGCCAGCCACCTGCGGGTATCTGTGCAAGAATGGCAAGAAACCAAGTTAGCCGCTCAAAATCGGATGCCTTTAAGTTTAGATGCAACCGCAGTTAACTATGTTGATTGTCAAATAACCTTGGGTGAAGCACTTCCTTGTCCTCGTTCTCATGTTCTTTTACAACAAGAAGAAGAACGCCAACAACTGCAAGGCGCAATCAATATGTTGGAAGAAAAGCCCCGCATGGCAGTCGAAATGGTATTCTTGAAAGAACTTTCTCGCAAGGATGCGGCCAAAAATATTGGTACTAGTCCAATGACGGTAACGCGCTATCTGCAAAAGGGAATCCAGGATTTGATTTGCTATTTACAACCACAGGTAATGCCCACTGGTTCGTAGTCGTACTGAGTCAAAAATCCAATGACTAATGACCAATGACAAATGACTAATTATCTAGATTTTAAATCAGCGATCGCACCTTTGGTCATAGCAGCAATAGCTTGATCTGTCGCTTTTGGCAAATGATAATATTTACCACCTGCTGTTTGCGATAATTCTTTAGCAAAGCCAGTAGACACAAATTTACTTTCTGTATCAATTACTAATAGTTGCATCCCCAAAGCACGAATTCTAGCAGCAATTTCTAATAATTCTCCTTTGATATCTGGCTTTTCTCCTGGTTCAATCTGTTCACCCAAAGAACGCGCTAAGGGAATATTACCCCGCCCATCGGTGATTGCTACAAGGACAACTTGCCCAATATCTCCACTCATCTGGGCATTTAGGCCAACGCGCACAGCTTGAGTTAAACCATGCGCTAAGGGCGAACCCCCACCACAGGGCAACCTTTCCAAACGGTTACGCGCCAAAGCAATAGAACGTGTTGGAGGCAATAATACCTCTGCCTGTTCTCCCCGAAAGGGAATTAATGCTATTTGGTCGCGGTTTTGATAAGCTTCAGTCAACAGTTGCATTACCGCACCTTTAGCCGATTGCATTCGATTCAGGGCCATTGAGCCAGAAGCATCTACCACAAATACTACCAACGCCCCGGCTTTGCGTACCAGGCGTTTCGAGCGAATATCAGGTTGTTCGACAATAACTTTTCTATCTGGTTGTCTTTCTCTGCGTGCTTTTTGATAAGGAGCCGCAGCTCTTAGGGTGGCATCTACTGCAATGCGTCGCGCTTTCCCCTTGGGCAACATCGGCTTAATGTAGCGTCCCCTATCATCGGAAAAGATAACACTGCGGCTACCAGATTTACCTTGCCGCTTCGCCATTTGAGTAAAATACAGCACGTTGTCATCAAGAATTACCCCTTCTGGATCAAAGATAAATTCTTCCGGGATGCTGGGGGGTTCTTGCTCTTGATTTTCTTCCTGTTCTTCCTGTTCGTCTTGTTCTTCGTCTTCAGATTCGTCCTGGGGTTCTTCTTGATTCTGTTGTGGCGGCGGTGGAGGCGGTGGTGGTGCTTGATCGGGTGGCGGTGTCTGCACAACTGTGGCACGTGGTACAATTACCAGTTCTACGGCACGGCGCAAATCTTCGGCATTAACTGTTGTTCGTCCCTCCAAAGCCGCAGCAGCTTTGGCAACCCGCGCGGCGAATAACTCGGCGCGATGTCCCTGAACTCCTCCGCGAATTGCCTCATCCACTAAATAGGCAATTTGTTCATGGGTGATGATGACTTCTTTTAACCATTCCCGCGCCAAAATAATTTGGGTTTTCAGGGAGTCTAAGTCTTCGTTGTACTGTTTAAGAAAGTCTTGAGGAGATTTAGAGTAAGCGATCGCTTGTTCAACTGCTTCTACTCTTTGATCTAAGCCGAGTACACCGTCAGCAGAGAGTGCGATCGCAATTCTATCTAATAAATGCTCACGTAATCCGCCTTCTTCGGGATTGTAGGTGGCAATAAATAGGGATTTGCACGGATGCTGAAAACTAATCCCTTCCCGTTCAATCTGGTTGCGTCCGTCAGATAATACTGTTAAAAGCTGATTTGATATTTGGTCATCTAATAAATTAATTTCATCTACGTACAGTACACCGCGATTTGCTGTAGCGAGTAAACCGGGCTGAAAAATCGTATCACCTTGTTTTACCGACTTTTCAACATCCACGGAACCTAATAGTCGGTCTTCTGTTATACCTAGAGGAATTTGCAAAAAAGGCGCAGGAATAATTTCGACGGGTACATCTTGAATGTCTTTGTCTGCGTACTCCGCCAAAAGTTGATCGTCCCATTCTTCTGGGTGGTTGGGGTCACAGTTGCTAATTGAGCCTTTGACAACTTCAATCGGCGGTAGTAGAGCGTGGATAGCACGAGCCATTACAGATTTTGCCGTACCGCGACGACCTGCGATCGCCACTCCTCCCAAACCAGGATCAACGGCTGCTAACAGCAAGGCTAATTTAATTGCTTCTTGACCAACTACAGCTGTCAAGGGAAAGGCAGTGATGGTGGGGTTGATACTAGGCGCAGGCATTGTTTGCTTTGATAGCGAGTCTCGGCCTTTAGCATACCAATTTCTGGCACATTTAGAATAAGTATTATGGCAATGAGAGAAAGGTAAGTTTATGAGTATTGCTCAGGCTAAACGCTTCACACTCGATGAATACCACAGGCTTGGAGAATTAGGCTTTTTCCATGAAGATGACCACATTGAATTAATCAACGGGGAAATTATTGAAATGGCATCCAAAGGTAAAGCCCATGAAACTTGTTTAAGAAAACTGTGGAAGGAACTCCCCAAAATACTGGGAGACAAGGCTACTTTGCAATCTCAAGCGCCGATTGCTTTACCACCTAACAGTGAACCTGAACCAGATTTTGCAATTGTTCAAAACCGTGCTGATGATTATCTCTCGGCTCACCCTAAAGCGGCTGATGTGTTATTGGTGATGGAGGTTTCCGATTCTTCTTTAGCTTATGATCAAGATGTGAAAATACCTCTCTATGCTAAAGCGGGTATTACTGATTATTGGATATTCAATTTATTCGATAATTATTTGGAAGCTTACAGTGAACCATATCAGGATAATCAAGGCAGATATGGTTATTCAAATAAGCGAATTGTCTTGTCAAATGAGGTAATAAATTTTCCCTGCTTCCCTGATTTATCCCTTGATTTAGCTAAGGTGTTTCCGCCAAAGCTGAATTGTTAATCTTTGTTATAAGAATGAGGTAGGATTCAGTCATAAGACAAAGGAGTAAGTTTTATGGCTTATAGTGATTTCAAGCTTATTGAAATTATTGATTCTTTTGGTTTAATTATCCAGGAGTCATCTGGACTATTTGCAAATGTAAAGGAGCAAGAGTGTAGTGATTTATTATCTACTATTCTTAAGGAAAATGTAGATTTAGCAGTAGCGATAAGTTCAGAGAAAGCTCGAAGTGAAATGATAATCAGTCCAATTTTATTAGAAATTAGACGCAGATTTAATTATGAGATAAGTTTGTTTTCTGGAGTTGATTTCACTGTCGATACTCAGCGAGGATTAAACGGGTTTTGTGATTTTATTTTGAGTCTTTCTTCGGAGCAGTTGCTTATACGTAGTCCGGTGATTGTGCTAGTAGAAAGTAAAAATGAGAATTTGAGGTCTGGTTTATCGCAATGTATTGCTGAAATGGTAGCTGCTCAGTTATTTAACGAGAGAGGTGGAAATAAAATAAAAGCTATATATGGTGCTGTTACTATCGGTACTATCTGGCAATTTATGAAACTTCAAGGTAATGTAGTTTCGATTGATTTGAGTGAATATTATATTAAGGATATTAAGAAAATTTTAGGTATTTTGTATGCTGCGATCGCTCAAAGTAAACCGTAAATCATTTATTAACTAAAATATTTTTTAAAAAATACCATATAACATTTTAAAGTTCATGAATATGGGTGAGCGCTTTTACGAAATCTTCATAAATAAGTATATTGACAATCCAGGGTCATCCATGTCACTCTGTACATAAGACAGAACAAACTAACCGCACTCTAAAGCGCTGATTTTTGATCTTGTCTCAGCAGCAGAATTCCTAGTTTCCTGCCAAGCTTCGCGTCATCCCTTCGGCTGAGTATTCAGTCCAATGTCAGGTCAACTGATTGACTTGACTTTCAACGGTAAGACAAGATGTTTGGATGAATGTTCAGGGGAAAGGATGACGCGAAACTTGGTAGGAAGCCAGGAGTTCTACGGCTGAGACTTGAACCAAACGAAAGGAACGGTATAAAGCTTTATTTCAGGGCAGTACTTTTTGTGTACAAATTCCTTGTATAAAGCCCTGCTACTGCTAAATGTGTAATTTGTTGAAGCTGTCCAGTTTACCAAAGAATACTGGATATATTACAATGCCACACGCTAATCAATCTTCTAATAGAGAAACAAACCAGCAACTCAAGGTTGGCATCTATTGCGATTTTCAAAATGTTTATTTAAGTCAAGAGCTAGCAAATTCATTGCTGGATTTTGCCAATGCAAGGGGTAGTTTAGTTATTAGAAGAGTCTACTATAATTCATTATTTGAAAACCAGGCTTCTGCAAAAGATAACCTACAACTTATCGGTTTTCGATGTGAAGATGTTACCTGTTCTTTAAAAAACAGTGCAGACAATCAACTTAAATCTGATTTAATTGACGATGTATATAACAATCATTCTCCAGAAATTTTTATCCTTGTGTCAGGAGATGGGGACTTTGCAAATCCAATTCAATTTCTGCAAGATAAGGATAAAAATGTCATAATTTTTGCACAACGAGGTAATGTAAAACAAAGGCTGAAAAACCTTGCTGACGAATTTTACTTTGTAGATCAATTACCTCAATTAGTTGGTAATAATACTCAGCTTAAAACTCCTGATGTTGAGTTTAATATTCATTACAAGGATGCTGTAAAGTACCTAATTGAATCTACTAAAATTTCTTTAAACCAAGGCAAGCCTACCCTATTTGGATACATTGATAAATTGATGCGTCAGCGTTGCCATAAATATCAAGGATTTTCCTCTATTTATATGCCTGATGGCAAGAAGTTTAAAAGCTTTGGTCAGTTTGTTGATGCTGCTGTAAGGGATAATAAAATTCAAAAGCAAGGTCAAAAACTGTTCTTAATCGAGTTAGACAAGCTTGCGGCTTCAAAAAGATTTTAAAAACCCAGTTTAGTAAAATCTGGATTTTAAAAATACCGCGATTTGCGGTTTTTTCATGTCTGAACAAAATAACACTTGTAAACTTTCCCAACAATCAATTTTCGCAACAAGACACAAGATAAAAATGCACAAAATTCTAATATTCCATAATGAAAAACTTCTACGCCGTGCGCTTACGCATCGTTCTTACGTCCATGAAAACCCCGGAGAAGGTGAACACAACGAACGCTTAGAATTTCTCGGTGATGCTTTACTGAATTTCTTAAGTGGTGAGTATCTATATAGTTGTCACCCAGAAATGGGAGAAGATGAATTAACACGGCGGCGTTCGGCGTTGGTAGATGAGAAACAATTAGCAAAGTTCGCTGAGGAGGTAGGTTTAGACTTTCGGATGCGGTTAGGAAAAGGCGCAATTCGAGACGGAGGCTACCAAAACCCTAATTTACTTAGTAGTACCTTTGAAGCAGTTCTTGGTGCTTACTATTTGGATAATGATTCCAATATTGAATCAGTTCGCGCAATCATAGAACCACTATTTGATTCTGTAGATCCTAAACATATAGTTGTGTCTCGTTCTAATGTAGACTCAAAAAACCGCTTTCAAGAATGGGTACAACGCAACGTTACCCCAAATCCTCCTAAATATTTCACAGAACAAATAGGTGGCCCTTCTCATGCACCAGAATTCATAGCCAAAGTATTGGTAGATGAAAAAATTTATGGCGAAGGTAAGGGACGCAATAAGAAAGAAGCAGAGAAAGCTGCTGCTGAGGATGCGCTAACTAAGTTGAAAAAACAAGGGTTATTGTAATAATGTTTTTTGATTTCACGCAGAGGTGTAGACCAAAATTTTACGTCTTGGCGCGAAATCAAATCTCTATTTGTAAGGGAAAAATTACAGTGAAGGTAGAACCAACTCCCACCTCAGAAACTAAGTTAATTGTACCTTGGAGTAGTTTTACTAACCGCGAAACGATCGCTAACCCCAATCCTGTACTATCAGGGAGATAGGGACGATCGCTAAAACTGACCCGAAAGTAGGGTTCAAATATCTGGGCTTGGTTTTCTGGTGCAATGCCAATTCCAGTGTCAGAAACTGCGATCGCACATCTCTGATTCTCCAACACCTGACACATTATAATAATAGTCCCCGACTCTGTATAGCGAATTGCATTACTAATAAGATTTGTAATAATTTGTTGGCATTGAAAGGGATCTGTGATTAATTCTTTGGGAGCGCGATCGCAATCCACTACGACTTTTAAATTTTTCCCAGCAGCTAAAGGTTCCAACATTTCACAGATATTATTGATTAATTCAGGTACATCTGTGGGTGCTAGTTGAAGTTTTATCTGTCCTGCTTCATAGCGCGAAAGTTCTAATACATCGTTAATTAGGTGGAGTAATTGTCTACCATTACGTAGTACCCTCTCAATATGTTCTAAATTGGTTGAGGTGTCTTTTATTTGTGTCTTGCGTCGTTGTTGGCGTAAAAATAGATCCGAGTAACCAATAATGGAAGTTAGAGGATGTTTCAATTCGTGGGCTAGTTGCGAAAGATACTCTTGATTCGCGCTAATTAAGCGCGTAAGTTCTTCATTGTGGAGCGTTAGTGATAATTGCAACTGCTGTAATTCTCGCAAGCGTTCGTCAACATAACTCTTAAAACATCGAGCGATCGCTTCGTCTATAATAGCGTCAATCAAACGCATAGAACGAATTATATCTACAGGTGTTCCCTCTAATAAATCTGCTTGTAGAGTATCAAATATTACTGTTCGCAGCAGATGATATTCTCTGGCAATTTCTGCTGGGTCAAAGCCTTGTTCGGCTCGAATAGCTCCATGCTGAAAACTAGCAGTAACCATCGACTGAATATCATTATCCTGAGATTTTGAAAGCACTGTTACCATTGCTTGTAAAACATCAGGGATATGATCTTTGACTGCTGTATAAGATAGGTCATCAGCACTTTCAATCCGTCTATCCTTGCGAACTGCTGTAACCCATTTATCGAGGATGTTGTCAGTTTTTTCAGCCAGTACTTGACTAAAATCCATTATGTTAAATTCAGCTAGGAGATAGATGAGCAAACTTCTATATTTAATTAGTTTAACGATTGCAGTCGTTCTTTTACCAAGTTTAGGAATTTAATTCACCTACCAAAAGAAATAGATTCTACATATTCTTGGTGTGCTAACTCACTACCCGTATCTGATTTTTTTCAGTATAAAATATTTTACATCAAGAAATGTTAAACAAGCAGATAACAATATTGATGCTTGACTCAATTATATTGTTTAGCTAGCTGTGCAAGGAGTTAACTTACAACCCCATTAAAAGTATAAATTTTACTTATTACCAAAAAGTAATGATAGGTGCTGAATTCTGGTATCTAAATAAACAACATTTATTCTCAGATAGATAGCTTTTACTGAGCATCAATGTTATATTGTGCATAATTTAGTATCCATTAGAGTAAGTCAGCCTAATTCAGCGTGTCACAGTGCATAACGCTGGAGCGGAGGAACCAAATTGTGGGGCGTATCTCATAAAAAGTGAAGAGTTAAAAGTGAGAAGTGAAGAGTTAACTCATCACTCAGCACGGGCTAAACGCCCCGCTATCGCTAACGGTACTCAGCACTCTAAAAAGAAGGGCATCTCTCAGCCCTAGCCCGTCAGCTAACTTCGTAGGCATTGGGAGGAGACTGAAGAGACGGCATTTTTATAATGTTCCGATCTCATCGGTGTCCAAGGCTGGTACTGCTCGGATTTCTTGTACCTGCACTTAAATCTGTTGAGGTCGTAAATGATATTTCAATTAAATTTGGCTGCGATCGCAGCGATCGCAACACAAGCTGCGTGGAAAAAGACAAAACCTGTCATCCTCAGAGATGTATTCATTTTACCAGTATTGGGCTTCTTGGGAATAATTGTGCTGTGGTGGATTATTGCACTTGCCAACCACGAATTAATGCCCACTCCACCAGAAGCACTCATTGCTAATTTAGACTACATATTAAATCCCTTCTACCAAAGAGGCCCAGGTAACTTGGGAATTGGTTGGTTGTTGATCGCAAGTCTGCGTCGGGTATTATTGGGTTTCTTGTTAGGTGCGGTAGTAGCGATTCCTGTGGGGTTTTTAATTGGGATGTCTAGACCGGCAATGCTAGCCCTCAATCCGATTATTCAAATTTTTAAACCTGTATCGCCCTTAGCTTGGTTGCCCATCGCCTTAGCAATTTTCAATTTAGCAGATCCTTCAGCCATTTTTGTCATTTTCATTACTTCCTTATGGCCGACAATTATTAATACCGCTTTAGGAGTTTCTAGCGTTCCCAAAGATTATTTAGATGTGGCACAAGTGCTAGAAATGCCCCGTTGGAGGCGGATTACAAAAATAATTTGGCCTGCGAGTTTACCATATATTTTTACAGGTTTACGGATTAGTTTAGGTATAGCTTGGCTAGTAATCGTCGCCGTGGAAATGCTTACAGGTGGTATTGGTATCGGCTTTTTTGTCTGGGATGAATGGAGCCGCTTAAACCTGAGTTCAGTCTTTTTAGCTGTGTTCATAATTGGCTTAACTGGGTTAATTCTGGATTACGCCGTGGGTAAAATCGAAGAATTAGTAACCCATCGCCCAAAAATTTCTAACTAACAAAATTCGACTGCAATCAAAACAGCAAGATGTAACCAGACTCTGCGCTTCTGCGTGAGCAATTCATCACAAATGGAGCTATAAAAATGGGTGATATAAATTGGACTCGACGAGATTTTATTAAGGGAATAGGAGCAACCACAACCGGGATAGCGCTGTCCTCCTGTGGAATTTCAGGAGATAGATCAGCTAAAGGATTGACTGAAGAAGCTTTAGCTGTACAACCAGTAGTTAGATCGCAAGACCTAGAAAAATCCGATCTCACCATTGGTTACGTTCCCGTTAATGATTGTGCGCCATTTGCGATCGCCTGGAAAAAAGGCTTCTTCCGCAAATATGGTTTAAACGTCACACTCAACCGCGAAGCCAGTTGGGCCACCTCCCGCGACGGTTTAATTTTTGGTCGCCTAGATGCTTCACCCGTAGTATCTGGTGCTGTCACCAACGCCAGAATTGGTGCAGAAGGCGCACGCCACGCTCCCTTGTGTGCAGCTATGACCATTCACCGCCACGGTAACGCCATGACCATGAACAAAGCCATGTGGGATTTTGGGCTACGTCCGTGGTATGAATATCAAGAAAAATATGGCGATGGCGCTTTAGAAGCCTTTGGGCGTGATTTCCGAGGCTACTTTGACAAACAACCGCCAGAAAACAGAGTTTGGGCGGTAGTATTAAGTTCCGCTATTTACGAATACTTTGTCCGCTACATATCCGCCGCCGCCGGAGTTGATCCCCTTAAAGAGTTTCGCGTCATCATCGTTCCGCCTCCCCAAATGGTGACAAACGTGCGGATTGGTGCAATGCAAGCTTATATGGTTGCAGAACCTTGGAATACACGAGCAATTACAGGTAACGAAAACATCGGCTTTACCTTTGCACAAGGTAAAGAAGTCTGGTTAGGACACCCAGATAGACTTTTGGGGGTGATGGAATCTTTCATCGATAAATATCCCAAAACCTATCGTTCTCTAGTCAAGGCGATGATTGAAGCTTGCCAATATTGCAGCAAAGCAGAAAACCGCCAAGAAGTTGCTGAACTGCTTACAGAACGTTCCTTTACAGGTGCTAAACCCAAAAAGAAAGGTGCGCCAATTGCGAAGTTTACGAGTCCCGGAATTCTCGGAAACTACAACTATGGCGGCTTTGATGGCAAAGACCGCACAATTAAAGCCGCTGATACTACGATTTTCTTCGATATTCCTGATACCCTTCCCAAACAACCAGGCGAACACTCAACATTCTTATGGCGATCGAGAAGTCTCTGGTTGATGACACAAGCAGCGCGGTGGGGACAAATTAAGGAATTTCCTAAAAATGCCGAGAAATTAGCTGCACAAGGTTGGAGAACAGATTTATATCGGGAGATAGCATCTGAAATGGGCATCAAATGTCCAAAGGATGATTACAAGGTCGAACCACCAGAAGTATTTATAGATAAGAAAGGCTTCGATCCCAGCGATCCTGTGGGCTATCTGAATAGTTTTGCTATCAGGGCTAACGCTCCCACTAACTTTTTCATGTCTTAAATCTAAAATTTAAATATTGACCCTGGCAATTTTAGATTTTCATTACAAATCGCAGTTAATCCAAAATTGATTGACTAAATTATTTCGGGAGCCTTTGATGATGGAATATACCTCATTACCTACTAATACCCAGACCGGAGTTCTTCCCCGCACTGGATTTTTAGAAATTGAAAATTTAGTCAAGTCTTATCCGACACCTGATAAAGATAATTTTGTCGTTTTAGATGGGGTTAATCTTACGATTGGTGAAGATGAATATATTTCTGTAATTGGTCACTCTGGTTGCGGGAAATCAACGCTATTAAAGATAGTAGCTGGTTTAGAAAAAGCAACTTCCGGATCAGTTCGGCTTGATGGCAAAGAAATCCGTCAGCCAGGAGCTGAAAGGATGATGGTATTTCAGAACTATTCGCTGTTACCTTGGTTAACCGTGCGAGAGAATATCCGTTTAGCTGTGGATGAAGTGCTAAAAAATGCTAATCGGGCGGAAAAAATTAGCATTGTAAATGAACACTTGGCAATGGTAAACTTGACGGCGGCAGCTGATAAATATCCTGATGAAATCTCTGGAGGGATGAAACAACGAGTAGGTATTGCCAGAGCTTTAGCAATTCGTCCCAAAATGTTGCTGATGGATGAACCTTTTGGGGCACTAGATGCGCTAACTCGTGGCAAATTGCAACGGCAGGTATTGGATATTTGGGAAAACCATCGGCAAGCAGTGATGATGATTACCCATGATGTAGACGAAGCAATTTATATGTCAGATCGCATCGTCTTGATGACCAATGGCCCATCTGCTAGTATAGGAGAGATTTTAGAAGTTCCTTTTGAGCGTCCGCGCGATCGCGCTGCCATGCGAAACTCAAAAGAATATTTTGAACTCCGCAACCACGCCCTAAATTTCCTCGATCGATATTTTACCCAAGACGAGTAAATTAGATTATCATTTTTTTTAGTGGGTAGCCTAATTCAAATTCATGAAAGCTGAATTTGGAACGGAGGAACCAATGTTTGGGGCTAATCTTACGAGAGACACCTTCCAGTCTTAGCCCGTCAGCTAACTCCGTAGGCAATGGAAGGAACCCCCAAGACTTTGGCTGTAATACAGTTATTATTGGGGTTTCCTGGACTGATTTAAGATTTGCAATTTTGGTTATCGTTACTCAATCTAAAATCCAAAATCTAAAAATCTAAAATTTGTCCCCCTGCTTCTTTCTCATTACTAATTCATTTCATTGGGAGAAGTAAAGCTGTGCAAATCAAGCCAATGTTAGCACGTCTGCAAAGTGCCACAGGTCGAGATGACTTAATTGAACAAATGGTACTCCTGCCAGAACCAAAACAACCTTTTTTTAAAAAACCTCAAGAAGCAAAAGCAGTTAACTTAATTGTTGCATACAACGCATCTCCCAACAGTCATACGGCACTAGATATTGCTTTCTGGATTGCCCACCAAACTCGTTTAGCTACTAATGCAGAAGTTACTGTTCAAGCTGTTTATGTGGTAGAAGACAATCAAAGCAGTCAATATCCAAATATCTTGAACTTTCCACAACAGCCTTCATTAGAATGTCAAGTTAGTGAAGTGTCAAAGTCTGTTACACAGGTGTTAACTCAACCCAAATTGCAGACAGTGGTAACTCCCTTGCAACAAGCAGATATAATTCTCTGGCAAGCTCGAAGTCTGGCTGAAGAATGGCAAGGTTGCTTCAAATCTCATTTGCGGTTTGGCAGCATTTCCAAAGAACTTCACAAAGTTGTTGAATCAGAAACCGCCGATATTCTGTTTCTTGGTTGCCAATCTGTTAGTCATCCAATGATTGAAGCATTAGGTTCCAATTTTCCCTGTGCCGTTTTGGGTATTCCCAGTTGTATTGATGAATAATCGGCTGTTTAAAATTCCAGTAATTTTTATCCAATTGTAATCATAGAGAAGTCACCTAAAACTAGGTGGCTTTTTTCGCTACTATGCAACCAATAAAACTTCAGGAGTAAGATGTGGAAAACTGGCAAGCAATCCTTAGCGTGATTACATTCATCAGCGTCATTATCTTAGTGATGACGGAATGGGTACATCTCACCATCGCGGCATTATTGGGAGCATAGGCTTTTATTTGTTCTTCTCTATCTTGGCTCATAGTAGTTGATGCACTCTTTTTATCTCCTTTTACATTCTCCCTTATTTTGTATATCTTCCAAAAGTGGATGCTCCCGTTCCAATGTCGTTAGCGGATGCGTGTTTGGTGAGGATGGTAGAACTGGCAACTGAAAGTGAATTGCTCACATTTGATAGTGATTTTAGGATTTATTGGAAGAATCGGAATCAATTAATTTCTGTGATTATGCGAGAAGAACTGTAAGCCTACAAGTTTCAATCCCTAATAGGGATTTTGGTATGTAATCTTGGTAGTAGATGCGATCGCTTCCCTTCTTTCTCCCCTAGTTCTCCCCGATCGCACTTTAATCTTAGAAGTCTAGAAGACTTGAGGCTTTGAGTGCCATCAGCAAGAAGGAGAACAATGCAACTCAAACACAGCCATATCTTTCGCCAAGAAGCCCTAGAGCGCTTATCTTCACCAGAACAACTGGATCAAGCGATAAATGTAGTCAAGCCTCAAGCTTGGTTGACTTTATCTACCATGAGTTTTGTAGTTGCTTTAGCTGGCCTTTGGAGTGTGTTCGGCAGAATTCCCCTGACTGTCACAGGTCAAGGTATCTTGATTAAACCGCACCATGTTGTGGAATTTCAAGCACCCAGTTCTGGCCCGCTACTAACTCTGAAGGTAAAGGCGGGAGATGTTATTAAACAAGGTGATGTACTGGGTATTATCGACCAATCAGCGCGAAAGCAGCAACTACAGCAAGAGCAAGTAAAGTTGCAGCAATTGCAAACCCAAAATCAAGAGACTGACAGGTTACAAAAGCTGCTAATTGACCAACAAATCATTACTCTTGGACAGCAGAGAATGGATTTGGAAAATAATTTGCGTCGAGAGCAAGATGCGCCAAAGTTACGCGATCAAACACTAAGAGCGATCGCTCAAAAACGTCAAAGCATTAACTCTCGCAAACAACAAATTAATTACTTACTCAAAACTCTTAAAGGACGAGTTGATAATCGTCGTCACCTTTTTGAACAGCACGTCATCAGCCAAGATATGTTGGTGCAAGCTGAACAGGAATATTTTAACACTCAAAGCGAACTGTCAGATATTGATGTACAACTCAAGGATCTCGAAATCCAAGAAACCACTACACAACGAGAATATCTGGAAAATCTTAATAGAATTGACGAAATTAAAACGAAAATTAAAGACCTGAATACTCAAAATACTAAATTACGTGAGCAAGACCTGAAGCAATCAATTGACAAAACAAATAAAATTCGGGAAGTAAAGCGCCGTATAGCCCAATTAGAATTGCAACTATCTCAAGAAAGTAGAATTATTAGCAAATACAATGGTCATATTTTGGAAGTGAGTGTTGTTCCTGGTCAAATAATGAATCCGGGTACTCGCTTAGGGTCAATCGAAGCTGAAGAAGCAAATTCAAAACTTATGAGCCTTGTTTACTTTGCTAATAAAGATGGTAAGCAAATCAAGCCAGGGATGGCTGTACAGGTGACTCCCAGTTTTGCCAAGCGTGAGCGCGAAGGTGGTATTGTCGGAACGATCGCAGATATTTCTTCATTTCCGGTAAGTACACAAGATATTACAGCGATCGTTGGTAACAAAGAAATGGCTGCCAGTCTTGCGGGTAAAGGTGAAGCTCAGGTGCAAGCTTTTGTCCAACTCCAAGAAAACCCTACATCAGTCAGTGGCTACAAATGGTCATCTTCTGATGGCCCAGCTTTAAAAATATCTTCTGGCACAACTACCTCTGTTCAAGTAAAAGTTGGCGAAAAAGCACCGATTTCTTATATTATTCCTATGCTGCGATCTTGGACGGGAATTTATTAATTTGGGAATGAGAGAATAGAATGTCACTAGGATAAGGGGAAAGGGAAAGGGGTAAAGGGGAAAGGAATGGAAAGGAAAAAAATTGAAACTTTTGAGGATTTAAGAGTATGGCAAAAAAGTATTGACTTAGTTAAGGAAATATACTTAATAACTAAGGACGGTGAACTCAATAGAGACTTTGGTTTAAGGGATCAATTAAGACGTGCTAGTGTATCAATACCTACAAATATTGCTGAAGGATTTGAACGATATTCTCGCAAAGAATACTTAAACTTTCTAAATATTGCCAAAGGATCTGCCGGGGAAGTTCGCAGTCTTTTAAGAGTAGCCTTAGAAGTGGGCTATTTAGACCAACCAACTTATACACCAATACGGTTCAGTTAAGGCTAAAACTCTGTTACCAAAGTCGTTTTTTTAACGAACCGCCAAGGCGCAGAGAACGCAGAGAGAAGAAAGAGATGCTTAACTGAACTGTATTGACTTATACACAACTTCATAATCAAGCTATGGAGTTGAGCCGTATGCTATCTAATCAAATTCAATCCATAAATCAGTCATTAAAATAATAAAATCTTCCCCCTTCCCCTTTCCCCTTTCCCCTTTGCCCTTCCCCATGCCCAATCCCCAATTCCCAATTCCAAAATTTAAACCAAATCGTGTCCGCACTTCTACACTTTTGCAAATGGAAGCGGTCGAATGTGGTGCGGCTGCTTTGGGAATAATTCTTAGCTATTACGGCCGGATTGTGCCACTGGCTAAACTGCGTGAAGAATGCGGTGTCTCGCGGGATGGAAGTAAAGCTTTTAATATCGTCAAAGCTGCCAAAAACTATGGACTCAATGCTAAAGGTTTAAAACTGCCTCTGGAAAAGGTGACAGCTACCCGTCTTCCCTACATTGCCTTTTGGAATTTTAACCATTTTCTCGTGGTAGAAGGATATAGCAAAAAACGCGTCTACCTGAACGATCCTGCCAGTGGTCGGAGAACAGTTAGTTGGGAAGAGTTCGATCGCGCATACACTGGTGTTGTACTGAAAATGGAACCAGGAACGGGCTTCCAGAAGGGCGGCAAAAAAAATCACATTATCTCGGCTTTAACTACCCGTTTACAAAACTCACGAGTTACTATCTTGTTTTGTTTGCTGGCTGGGTTGTTGTTAACATTGCCTCGGTTAGCGGTGCCAGCCTTTGCTCAAGTTTTTATCGATGAAATTTTAGTCCAAGACCGGCAAGATTGGTTACGACCTTTATTGTTAGGGATGTTGTTAACTACTATATTGCGGGCATTCCTTGCGAGACTGCGGCTGACTTATCTGCGGCGATTGATGGTTAAGTTGTCAGTCAGCACATCAGGACTATTTCTCTGGCATATCCTGCGATTGCCTATTGGGTTTTATGACCAACGTTTTGCTGGGGAAATCAGTAGTCGGGTGCAACTAAATGACCGAGTGGCGGAAGCACTCTCAGGGCCTTTGGCAACCACATTAATTGACGCAGTAATGATGGTTTTTTACCTACTGATAATGATTCAGTATGACCAATTATTGAGTGCGATCGCAGTTGGTTTTGCTTTAATCAATATTTTCGCCCTCTTATTTTTATCCCAAACTCGTGTAGATGCCAATATCCGCTTGGCTCAAGAATATGGCAAAGTCGGTGGCGTAACAGTTAGTGGCATCCAAACCATAGAAACCATCAAAGCTTCTGGGCTAGAGTCAGATTTATTTGCTCGGTTTGCGGGTTATTACGCTAAAGCGCTCAATGCCCAACAACAATTAGGCTTACAAACTCAAATTCTCACCACATTACCCACAATTTTGACAGCCCTAACCACAGCTTCTATTTTGCTGGTTGGTGGTTTACAGGTAATGAAGGGCAATCTCAGTATTGGAATGCTGGTTGCCTACCAAAGTTTAACCCTAAGTTTCTTAGAACCAGTCAATAGCCTCGTTAATTTTGGCAGCACACTCCAAGATTTAGAAGCTGATTTAAATCGTCTTGATGATGTGCTGCTAAATCCCGTTGATTTGGAAGTGGAGGAGAGGCAGGGGGCAAGGGGAGAAGGGGGAGAAGGGGGAGAAATTATTTCTTCATCTTTCTGGCAATTACAGGGACATATTGAGTTACGAAATATCACCTTTGGCTACAGTCGCGTGGAACCTGCCTTAGTTGAGAATTTTAGCTTAACTGTTCAACCCGGACAACGCATAGCGCTTGTGGGGGGAAGTGGTTCAGGGAAATCTACAATTGCTAAATTAATTTGTGGTCTTTATCAACCTTGGGGAGGGGAAATCTGCTTTGATGGTGTAGAGCGATCGCAAATTAAACGTTCTGTGTTGGCTAACTCATTGGCAATGGTTGAGCAGGATATCTTTTTATTTGCGGGGACTGTGCGAGATAATATCACTCTTTGGGATTCAACTGTGCCAGAAGCTGATTTGGTGCAAGCTTGTCAGGATGCAGCCATTCATGATGCGATCGCTTCTATGCCTGCCAAATATGACTTTGAATTGATTGAAGGCGGTATGAATATTAGTGGTGGGCAACGCCAACGTTTAGAAATTGCCCGCGCTTTGGTGAGAAATCCCACAATATTAGTACTGGATGAAGCAACCAGCGCCCTGGATGTGGAAACCGAATTGATGATTAACCGTAACTTGCAACAGCGTGGTTGCTCTTGTATTGTCGTAGCCCACCGCCTTAGTACAATTCGTGATTGCCATAAAATTATTGTTCTAGACCAAGGTAAAATTGTCCAAAGTGGTACCCATGAGGAATTATGGCAGCAAGGCGGAACTTATGTTCGCCTACTCCACGCAGCAGAGACAAGTTAGTATTTGTAAAAAATTTAGACGACAATGTAAAAATACTCACCCAGACAGTTTTGTGGGAATTATAAAAATCTATTAGGTTTAAATGTGAGTAAAATTGATTTTGAAAATCTGAGGAAAAAGTGATTAATAACCAATTAATATCCATTGCTCTGTTTGCAGGAGCTTTCGGTCTTGATTTGGGTATAGAAGAAGCAGGTTTTTATACTGTCAGCGTAGTTGAAATAGATGCTGATGCAACAAAAACTATTACTCTGAACCGCCCCCACCTTAGCGAAAGTGCTGTACCAAGGGATATTAGGCAGATTTCAGCACAAACATTGCTAGAAGAGGGAGGACGTGTTTTAAAACTTGATAGACCTCTTTTACCTGGTGAAGTAGACCTAGTAACAGGAGGGCCGCCCTGTCAGCCATTCAGCACTGCGGGTAAGCGTGGTTCTGTTATAGATCCACAAGGAAGTTTATTTATGGATTTCATTCGCATTGTGAAAGAAATTCAACCTCGTTTTTTTTTAATGGAGAACGTCAAAGGATTACTTTCATCTCCGATTCGGCATAGACCTCATAATCAAAGAGGTGTTGGATACCCTCTTTTAGAACCAGATGAAATTGAGGGTGCAGCCCTTAAGGTTGTATTATCTCAAATGAAAGCAATCGGTTATGAAGTTGCTCCTCCTATGCTAGTGCAAGCTGCTGATTATGGTGTACCGCAAACCAGAGCGAGAGTAATATTTATTGGTTCAAAAAATGGTGAAATTTTAACTTTTCCTAAACCAACTCATGATAAAAATGGCTTAAAAGGACTTCGGAAATGGCGAACTCTTAGAGATGCTCTGTCTAATTTATCCGACCTACATCCAGAATACATCCATTATTCAAAACAACGTCTAAAATATCTTGCTTTATTGAAAGAAGGTCAAAACTGGAGACATTTACCAGATGAATTAAAGCCTGAAGCAATGGGAGGTGCTTACAAATCTGGGGGTGGCAAAGTTGGATTTTATAGAAGATTGTCTTGGGATAAACCCTCTCCTACGGTGACAACAAGCCCACATCAAAAAGCTACAGATATGTGTCATCCTGTTGAATTACGACCTCTGAGTGTACGAGAATATGCAAGAATTCAAACTTTTCCTGATACTTGGGTATTTTATGGTTCTCTATCGTCTAGATATAGACAAATAGGTAATTCTGTTCCGGTTAAACTGTCTCACGCAATAGGACAATATTTATCTAAAATAATCAAAAATGAAAAACCAGAATCAACAAATGTTTTTGAACAGCTTTCACTTTTTTAGTTGAACTTTTTAAAAATTTAGTTTTATTAGATTTATTTTATTAGATTTAGGATAAAAGGAAGTGTCCGAACAGTTTCATGAAATGTTAGCATACACTCTAAAAAATGAGGTAGGTTTTACACTCAACAAAGCACGTTCTCTTGCCTCATATTTTGCAGATATAAAAGATTTCTTAGAATTTGAAGAAGAAAATCTCAAAAACCTCAAGAGTATATCTGGTAAAAGCGTTTTAAAGTTAACAGACGAAGAAATTACTAATTTGTCTAGATATAGGGAATCAGGCTCTTTATCAGCAGAACTTACAGTTGCCGAAAATTATTTAGCCATTATTAGTAGGGTATTCACCCAAAAACAACTAAATATGGTTAGAAACCTATCTTTAAAGAACTTAAATCCTAACCCATTTTTAATTAGAGCGCTTAATCTAGATACTCCAGATGCAGTTGTCAGATTAAATGTTTATATGGCGGCTACTCGCTCAATCGTTACATCTATGGGATTTTTTATAGAAGACCTGTTACTTACTAGTTCTGATACTGTTGAAAAAGCTCCTAATAAATCAGGATGGGATTTGGTTAAAACTACGAGTGATGGTGAAAAATTTTGGCTGCAAATAAAAAGCGGCCCCAACAATATGGATAAAGACCAAGTAGTTTACTGGGCTGAAAAAATTCAAGAAAAGGTTAAAGAAGGGGATAAAGCGTATATAGGATTTACTTATGGTAAAAGAACAAGTAAAACAGTAACAATTGGTCTATTAAAACAAATACTACCTGATTGGGAAATGCAAACTTTGATTGGTAAAGAACTGTGGAATTTCTTGAGCGAAGACTCTGATTACAGTTCTAAATTATTTGAGGTTTTACGTAAATCAGCGCATCAAATACTGCATCAAAATTCCCTTGCCGAAGAGATAGATAGTTGTGCAAATAGAGTAACTGATGAATTTATACAAGACTTTGGAGATGGTCATCAGGGAGTATCGAATTACATTAATAGCATTTTTTAATGCTAAATTTTAAATAGCAATAAATAATATATTTGTCTTAAATTATACAAAAATTAATTTGAGCTATAGAACGCTATGTACGAAATAAGAGTACTAGCATAGCAAAAGACTTCTAGCCCATAAAATATTTCATTAATTGAGTAACGAGTAGCCCGCAGGTGAATCCTTTGTATAAACTGTACTCCTTTCAGGCAAACGAACCAGTATTGTTAAATGACTCAGAAACGCTATGGATAGTGCAGTCTGGGGCATTAGCTGTATTTGCGACTGGAGTTGTTGAAGGAGGCAGGAGGCAGGAGGAAGACTGCCTTGATAACAGTTTACTAAGGGAGCAGCGCCGCTATCTGTTTCATGCCAACGCTGGAGAAGCATTGTTTAGTGCAGCTTTGTTACCGAAAGAAAGCAAGTGGAGTTTTGTAGCGATCGCAATTGAACCTACCCAATTATGCCAGATGTCAATGGTTGATTTGGTTCAGGGAATTGCAGCGGCTGACTCTCAAGCTATAGAACTTTTAGAAGCTTGGGTAAATCATTTAAGTCAGTCTCTTAATGCCCAGCAAACAGTTTTGACAACGCCATTAAACATTGTGCAGACATCGGGACAGGATTTTTCATTATCGACTGGTGAGGCACTACATTTGTGGCAACAAACACTTGTGTGGGTAAAGTTGCAGCAAGGTAATGTTAGCTGGATGGGAGTTGAGGAACTAACGTTGAATCCGGCCTCGCCAGCTTTTCCCCTTACGAGTGCGATGTGGCTGGAGGCAGAAAATGCAGTTATTGGACAAGTATTAACAACCGCAGATTTACCAAATTACGAAGAAATACTCAGTAGTTTAGTATGTTTACATACTTATTTTTTTCACTACTTGAGTTTGCTAGCAAACAAACAAGCAGAAGCAGAATTTCGGCAGTTTCAGCAAAGAGAGCAACTTAATCAGCAAGTAATCGAGGGCGCACTCTCTGACTTAGCAACAGTATTGCAACCACAGCAAGAAGCTGTATCTCAAGAGGGGCCGCCTTTATTGGTAGCAATGGGAGCAATTGGACGGACATTAGGAATTGAGATTCGTCCAGCAGCAGATAATTTTAGTTCAATTAAAGACCCTGTGGCAGCGATCGCCCAATCATCGCAAATTCGTGTCCGGCGTGTGACTTTGGCAAGTGGCTGGTGGCAGCAAGATCAAGGGCCGATGTTAGCTTATACCCAATTAGAAAAGTGCCCAGTAGCTTTGTTACCCACAGATAAGCGCGATTATGTCATCTTTGATCCAGTTGCGCGAACTCGCATCCCCGTAAATGAGGCAGTAGCAAAAACACTGACAACATCTGCCTACGTTCTGTATCGACCGTTGCCCCAAGTTGCACTCAAAGCCATCGATTTACTTCGGTTTGGAGTGAAAGGTTACGAAAAAGACATCGCTAGTATTTTAGTAGTGGGGCTACTGGGGACGATATTGGGAATGGTTGCACCACAAGCAACAGCAATTTTAATCAATAATGCCATTCCAGATAGCGATCGCGCTTTACTATGGCAAATAGGATTAGTAATGTTTGCAGTTGCCTTTGGACAGCTAGCTTTTCAAATTGCCCAAAGTATTATTACCCTCCGAGTTGAAAGCGCCACTGATAGCGTATTACAGCCAGCTATTTGGGATCGTCTGCTGAGATTAAGTCCGAGGTTTTTTCGTCAGTATACTGCCGGAGACTTAGTTAACCGCGTTATGGCGGTGAGGGAAATTCATCAAAAACTGACCGGTGCTACCCAAAAAACGTTGTTGAGTGGGGTTTTTGCCTTACTCAATTTAGTGTTGATGTTTATTTATAGCTGGCAATTAGCGCTGGTGGGAGTGGGTTTAGCAATTTTTGCTGCTGTGGTTACGACAGTTGCAAGTTTCCGCTTGGTGAAGAAATCCCGTAAACAGCAAGAACTCAATGGCGCGATTCAGGGACTCACTGTCCAACTAATCAACGGTGTTGCCAAACTGCGGGTAGCAATGGCAGAAGAACGGGCATTTGCTGCTTGGGCAAAAAAGTATAGCCAGCAAATCCGGCTAAAGGCGAATTGGCAACAGATTAAAGATGGTATGTCTGTGTTCAATGAAGCACTACCCTTAGTCAGTTCTATATTGCTTTTCGGATTGGCGATGCTGTTGATGCAGCCACGCCTCACACTTGGTATATTTGTTGCTTTTAACTATGCTTTGACAATTTTCATTAAAGGGATAATTGACCTGAGCAATACTGTATCTGAGATTTGGGGTATTGTACCAATATGGGAACGGGCAAAACCGATTTGGCGATCGCAGCCTGAAGATGGCTCAACCAAAGTTAACCCTGGTCAATTAAGTGGTCGTATTGCCCTAGAAAATGTTAGTTTTCGCTACTCGGAACATGGCAACTTAATTCTCAATAATGTCAGTTTCCATGCTGAACCAGGAGAATTTGTAGCGATTATTGGCCCTTCTGGAAGTGGTAAATCAACGATATTCCGGTTGTTACTGGGATTTGAGACCCCATTAACAGGCAGTGTCTACTATGATGGCAAAGACTTAGCAGATTTGGAACTTCAGGCTGTACGCAGACAGTTGGGAGTAGTATTGCAAAATGGCAAATTTGGGACTGGCTCAGTTTTTGATAATATCACCGCCGGAGCTTTGGTTTCTCTAGAAGAAGCTTGGGAAGCCGCACAGATGGCAGGCTTTGCTGATGATATCAAGCAAATGCCGATGGGAATGCACACTATCATTGCTGAGGGTGGTACTAATCTTTCTGGGGGACAACGGCAAAGATTATTGATTGCGCGATCGCTAGTTACAAAGCCCAAAATTATTTTAATGGATGAGGCAACCAGCGCTCTGGATAATCGCACCCAGGCAATTGTGACTGAAAGTTTAGCCAAATTAAATGCTACCAGAGTAGTGATTGCCCATCGCCTTAGCACAATTCGTCATGCAGACCGCATTTATGTTCTTGATGCAGGTAATGTAGTACAGATGGGTAATTTCTCAAAATTGATTGCAGAAGAAGGGTTATTTGCCCGACTTGTAGTTCGGCAGTCATAACAAATATAAAATAAAAGGGAAAAGGTTAAAGGGGAAAGGGGAAAGGGATGATGATTGTCGCGCCACTTGCGGGCGTTAGCGGAGCGGGACGCAGTACGGTTTTTACCTTTCCCCCTTCCCCTTCTTCATAAACTCTTAGTTTGTAGTCAGCGATTTATCGCTCAGAGAAAGGATTATCAGGAATAAAGTCTTTACTACAAACTTTAAATTCATTTATGCCTAGCTACTTAGGCAATCAATAATTTTCGAGTTGTGGGGAAAAAGCAAAGAGAAAAAGGGTAAAGAAAAAACCTTTACCCCTATAGTTAAGTTAACAATTATTGGTTGTAACTCAGGTTAAAATCAGTGCCTAAAATTCATCCGATAAAACTACTTTTAATTTGGTGTTAAGCTTTGGTGCAAAACCACTTCCTTCAGCTACATAAGTAATTGCTCCTCCAGCTTCTAAAACAGCAGGGCCACCACAGGCTTTAATTAAATCAACACCGTTCTTCACCTTAATATCTTGACAACCAAATTCAAGTCCATTGGGGCCAGTAATTTGAATCTTATTGATTGTTCCGGTTTCACCAGCCGGTAAAAAAAGTTTAGCAGAGCGAATAACTGTTGTCGCTGGCAAAGGAGTTGTTGTTGTGTCAATACTGAACTTGCCTCCAGTAATTGCCGCTTTTTCCGTGATAATTAAGGTAGCAAGGGTGCTTGGTGCTGCGATCGCTTCTGTAGAGAAACAAAAAATCAGAAATGATAGAGCAAATGCTAAAATCTTGGTTAAGCGCATGGACTTCTTGAGTGAATTCATAATCATTTTTTGTTGAACCTGTAATTTTTAATGCCAGCTAGAGCAAATATTGTCTCCATCGCTGTACTCAAAAGCTACGATATCAACTAAAAAACGCATTTAATAGTACCCTCAAGGGTACTATTAAGTTGATCGACAATAGGAAAAGGCTAGTGCTAGCGTAGGTCATCTCAAATATCTAATGCCGAATTGGAATTTTAATCACAAACTCTGTTCCTTGACCTGGTTTTGAGTAACACTCCAATTTGCCACCATGTTTTTCGGTAATAATTTGATAACTAATAGACATTCCCATACCTGTTCCCTTACCCACAGGCTTGGTGGTAAAAAAGGGATTAAAAACCTGCTTTTCAACTCCTTCTGGCATCCCTAAACCATTGTCGGCAATTGTTATTTTGACCCAATTAGAATCTATTAAGGTGCTATGTATGGTAATTTTGGGTAGAGAAACTTCATTGTCTGTTTTTTGTTCTAAGGCATCAATAGCATTGGCGAAAATATTCATAAACACCTGATTCAGTTGTCCAGCGTAGCATTCTACTAAAGGTAAGCTGCCGTAGTTTTTGATTACATTAATTTCGGGAAATTCTGGTTTTTCTTTGAGGCGATGTTGCAAAATCATTAAGGTACTGTCTATGCCTTCGTGAATATCTACAGCTTTAAACTCGGCTTCATCCATACGCGAGAAAGTACGCAGTGACAGAACAATCTGACGGATGCGTTTAGTTCCCACTTTCATTGAATTCAATATTTTTGGTAAATCTTTCTGAATATATTCCAGGTCAATTTCTTGGCATAAAGTCAGCAATGGGTTGAGTCGGTCTGCTAACGTGTAGCTTGCTTCATCAGAGTAGCAATTACCGTTCTGAAATTCAGGCGAGTTAATGATTTGATATGAGTTAATTAACCGTAATAAATCTTGGGTATGTTCTTCAAGGTGGCTAAGATTACCGTGGATAAAATTGACAGGGTTATTGATTTCATGGGCGACTCCGGCCACGAGTTGACCCAGACTAGACATTTTTTCTGCCTGAATCATTTGTGCTTGGGTACGTTGGAGTTCTTGAAGAGTTTGGGCTAAATCTTCTGCGTGTTGTCTAAGCTGGGCTTCGATTTGTTGGCGATCGCGGATATCACGGGCAATAGTTGAGAAGAATTCTATTTCGCCTTGTTCATTTTTGTGGGCAATTATCACTTGGGAAACTGGAAACTCTTCACCATTGCGACAGCGAAATATAGATTCCCCAGACCAAATCCCTTCTCGAACTACGGTAGGTATTATTTCATTCTGGAATTTTTCTAATATTGATAGTCCTGTAACCTCGCTAATATGAAATTTGTTGGTTTCTGAGGCTGGAATTTGTAAAATCTTCTGTCCTGCTTTGTTTAGGTAGCAATTATTTCCATCTACATCAGCCATACCAACGATATCAGTTGTGGCTTCTAAAATAGTTAGTAGTCTTCTTTGCTCTTGCTCTGCTTGTTTACGTTCGCTAATATCTCGCACTACCGAAAGTGCATGAGGTTTGCCATTGTAGTTAAAGAGTTTGCCTGTAACTTCTATATCAAAATAAGTGCCATCTTTACGAATATCTACAGCCTGAGTGTGAAATTCACCTCCATTTTTGATTGTGTTGATAAATTTCCCGAATTGCTGAAAAGAATCGGGATGAATAAAATCTGTAGGACTTAAGTGGAAAAATTCTGCTTGAGAATAGCCGTGCATCTGACAAAAAGCGGGATTAGCAGCAGCAATCTTACCAGTATCTAAATCAACAATACTGATGCCATCATTAACAGTCTCAAAAATGCTACGATATTGATCTTCTTGCTGACTTAAGGTTGCTTCAGCCGCTTTGCGTAGACGAAGCTCATTGTAGACATTACTAATATCCCTAGCTACACAAATAACAGTGTCCTCGCTCATTGGCGCAATACTCGCCTCAAACCAAACTTCTTGATCGCCAATGGGCAATCTATATTCGATTTTGAAAGTTTTCTTGGTTTTTAGTGCCTGTTGAATGCAGTTGAGGAAAGAGTCTGTAAAGGTAGAAGGCAACACCTGGTGTATAGTTTTACCTAGTAGTTCCGCAGTTGGTTGGTATAGTAAAGGCGCACCACTAGGAGCAATTTTGAGGTAGCGTCCTTCGGCATCAAGGATGAGAATCACATCTGGTATGGCGTTAAACAATGCTAGTAATTCTGCTTGAGAAGCCTTGAAAGTTAGTTCTGCTTCACTATTACTTTCTAATAGTTGTTTTGATTCTCTAAGTTTCTGTTCTAATTGGGCGATTTCTGCACTTAATTCTGTGGTGGATTTTGCCAGTTGTTCCTTTAACTGAGCGTTTTGCTGACGAAGAAAAAGTATTTCTTGCTCGAATTCTGTGTTAGGCATGACTTGTTTCTCCTGCTTACTGTTGAACAGGAATTAATATCTCAAATTCCGTACCTTGCCCTGTAGAAGAGTTGCATTGGATCGAACCACGATGTTTTTCCCTTATAATTTTTCGAGCGATCGCTAAAAACTCTTGTAAATATCCGACATATCGCCTCCCATCAAAACCAAAATCATCTTTGAGGGAAAAGTCAGTTTCTCCATACTCTCGATAAACTAGGGTTCTCGAGCCATTGTAGATTTCTTCAGTTACGTGGTATCCAGGAATACTAACCATGCTACTAAATCTTGAAGGCTTTCATATCTAGTCTTCCCAAATGGCTAACGCCAGTTCTATCTCAGGTAGTAATCATCAAAAATATGGGTCTGAAACCCCGTGCTTCACGCAATGCTTTAAAGTAATGAGTGGATGAAAAATGGGTATTTACTCATTACTTATTACTCATTACTCCAGAATCACCGTGCGTAGCCTTCTCCTGATGGAGACGCTGCGCGAACGGGAACGCCAAGGGCGAACAAACTGCTGTATCTGTACAATAATCGCTATTATTTAGCAAAATGACTTGCATGACTATTTTGATAGCGCTTTGATCGACTTAACTAAACTAGCAAAGGCAGAATTATACCATCACGCTTAGGAGAGAATTATGGCATCAAGAATGATGGTCGGAGGTAAATGGATAACTGATAAGAATGAGCAGAATTTAAGCGGTGAGTTCCATGAGATACCAACAACCTTTCGCGATCGCGTTACCGCCGATGGTTCTAGTGGGTTTAAGGCAGAAACCGGACGCTATCACCTCTACGTTTCCTTGGGGTGTCCGTGGGCGCATCGCACGTTAATTATGCGAGAACTCAAAGGGTTGAATGATGCCATCTCAGTCTCTATTGCTGATCTAATTCTAGGTGACTTGGGCTGGAGCTTTTCTGCATCATCAGGAGCCATAGCTGACTCGGTGAGTCATACTCAATATTTGTCAGAGATTTATCTGAAAGCTGCTCCCAAATACACAGGGCGAGTCACAGTTCCGGTATTGTGGGATCGGCAAACTCAAACTATCGTCAACAATGAATCTCGTGAAATCATGCGGATGTTTGACGTAGAGTTTGGGGAATTGGCGACACAGAAAGTAGACTTATACCCACGCGACCTACAACAGAAGATTGATGAAACGATCGATGCAATTTATATGCCAATCAATGCTGGTGTATATCGCTCTGGTTTTGCGACTTCACAAGCAGCCTACGAAAATGCTGTAACTGAACTCTTTGAGAGTTTAGATCATTGGGAAACGGTTCTGAGCAAGCAGCGCTATTTATGTGGCGTTCAACTCACTGAAGCCGATATTTGTATGTTTGTAACGCTGTATCGCTTCGACTCAGTGTATCACGGTCATTTTAAGTGCAACTTGCGGCGAATTCTTGACTATCCGAACCTCTGGAATTATGTAAAGGATTTATATCAGCGTCAGCCATTCACAGCAACGTGCAATCTAGACTATATTAAACGTGGCTATTACATGAGTATGACCGAGATTAATCCAAATCGAATTGTACCCAAGGGGCCAATCATCGATTTTGACGAACTGCACGATCGCGATCGCTTCGGTAAGCCGTAGTTACGATATGCCAAAGGCATTAAGCTTACAAGGTTCAAAATCAGTTATCTCGATCAAGTATCAAACGTATTGGTATATCGCTACACAACTATCACAACAGCGAAAATATACCAGACAAATAGGATTGCCATTCTTGGTAGTACTTATAACCCAGTAATAGAGCGATCGCGTCGTTAAACCTCACTAACACTGCTCAGTTAGAAAAGTTTTTAATTCTTTGCCTGACTCAATTCTCCAATTTTTTCTACATAATCCTCCAAAAGATCCCCTAGCTGTGGCAATCTGGGAAACAGAGATTTATCAAATCTGATATTTTTAGCTACTGCAAATTTACCCGATCAGGTTATGCAAACTCTGCCCATAGTAGATTCTTCAAATACTGCATCAAGTCAACCTATCTTTGATACAACTATCAAGCGGCGTAAAACCCGTCCCGTAAAGGTAGGAAATGTCACTATTGGCGGTGGCTACCCCGTTGTAGTGCAGTCAATGATTAACGAAGACACCCTTGATATTGATGGTTCCGTAGCTGGTATTCGTCGTCTGCACGAAATTGGCTGCGAAATTGTCCGTGTCACAGTGCCGAGTATGGCTCATGCTAAAGCTTTAGCAGAAATTAAACAAAAATTAATAAAAACTTACCAAGACGTGCCCATTGTGGCTGATGTCCATCACAATGGGCTAAAAATCGCCCTGGAAGTCTCCAAGCACATAGAAAAAGTGCGGATTAATCCGGGGTTGTATGTCTTTGAAAAGCCCAACGTCAATCGAACTGAGTATACTCAATCCGAATTTGACGAAATTGGCGATAAAATCCGCGAAACTCTAGAACCTCTGGTAGTTTCTTTGCGAGATCAAGGTAAATCAATGCGAATTGGGGTAAATCACGGTTCCCTCGCTGAGAGGATGCTATTTACCTACGGTGACACCCCAGAAGGAATGGTGGAATCTGCCATAGAATTCATTCGCATTTGTGAATCCTTGGATTTCCGCAACTTGGTAATTTCCATGAAAGCTTCACGAGTACCTGTGATGCTAGCCGCCTATCGCCTGATCGCCAAGCGCATGGATGAACTGGGTATGGATTATCCGCTACATTTAGGCGTTACCGAAGCTGGTGATGGCGAATATGGGCGAATTAAATCTACGGCTGGTATTGCTACCTTACTTGCTGATGGCATTGGCGATACAATTCGCGTCTCACTCACAGAAGCACCAGAAAAAGAGATTCCCGTCTGTTACAGCATTCTCCAAGCTTTGGGATTGCGAAAAACAATGGTAGAATACGTTGCTTGTCCTTCTTGTGGGCGCACTCTGTTTAACCTAGAAGAAGTGTTACACAAAGTCCGGGAAGCCACTAAACACCTGACTGGGTTAGACATAGCAGTTATGGGTTGCATTGTCAATGGCCCCGGCGAAATGGCAGATGCCGACTATGGTTATGTTGGCAAAACACCTGGTTACATTTCCTTATATCGTGGTCGAGAAGAAATTAAAAAAGTCCCGGAAGACAAAGGTGTAGAGGAATTAATTAACCTCATTAAGGCAGATGAACGCTGGGTAGAACCTTAAGGGGAGCAGGGAGCAGAGGGCAGGGGGACAAGGGGGAATTATTGAACAAGTCTCTCCGTCTCCCCAATCTTCCTTGTATCCTTTGTCTCTTCTTCATGCCCAATTCCCAATTCCCCTTCCCAATTCCCAATCCCCAATCTTAAAACTTTTGTATTGATAACGACTAAGGTCGCCGGATTGTCAAGTATTTTGTTTAAATTAAGAATACATACTCGGTCTGTACAGTGAAAGCCTGTGTTAGATTGAGCATACTGACTATATATTTTCCCTCTGACGCAGCTGTCATTATGGTGATTACAAAAAGTAGGCTTGTTTTGGGTGCTACGGCGGTGACACTCTCCACGATCGCAGTTACTAGCCTTGGCATTCACTCCCGTGGTCAGGCTTTATTTAAAGCAAGTCCCAAAGAAATAGTAGATGAAGTTTGGCAAATTGTTCAGCGCCAATATGTAGATGGTACTTTCAATCAAGTAGATTGGCAGGCTGTTCGTAAGGAGTACTTAAGCAAGTCCTACAGTAATCCCCAAGAGGCTTATAAGTCTATTCGGGAAATGCTGAAAAAGCTGGATGATCCATACACCCGGTTTATGAACCCAGAAGAATTCAAGAATATGCAGGTGGACACTTCTGGAGAATTGATCGGGATTGGGATCACTATCAGTCAAGATGAAAAAACTAAGCAACTGGTTGTAATTGCGCCAATAGAAGACACACCAGCATTTAAAGCTGGCGTTTTGGCAAAAGATGTCATCCTTAAAATCGACAACAAAAGCACCAAGGGGATGGATACTAATCAAGCAGTAGCCCTGATTCGAGGTGAAGCCGGAACGCAAGTTAGCCTAACGATTCAGCGCGACGGTCAGATAAAACAATTAGACATCAAACGGGCGCGGATTGAAATTCATCCAGTTAAATATTCCCAAAAGCAAACTCCAGCAGGTAATCTTGGCTACATTCGCCTGAACCAGTTCAGCGCTAATGCTGGTAAAGAAATGCAAACAGCTATCAAGGATTTAGAAAGCAAAAAGGTAGCTGGATATATTCTGGATCTACGTGGTAATCCTGGTGGTTTACTGTTCTCCAGTGTAGACATTGCCCGGATGTGGATAAATAAAGGTAAAATTGTCTCCACCGTTGAACGCCAAGGAGAGGCAGAAAAAGAAGAGGCCAACGGACGCGCCTTGACGGATAAACCTTTGGTGGTGCTAGTAGATAAAGGTTCAGCTAGTGCCAGTGAAATCCTTTCAGGGGCTTTGAAGGACAACAAGCGTGCTACTTTGGTTGGTACTCAAACCTTTGGTAAGGGACTAGTGCAATCGGTACGTCCCTTAGAAGATGGCTCAGGATTGGCGGTAACAATTGCTCATTACTATACCCCTAATGGTACGGATATTAATCACAAAGGTATTAATCCCGATGTGAAGGTAGAGTTGACCAAAGAGCAGATGCAGGAATTATGGCTCCATGAACGCGATAAACTCGCTACCCTACAAGACCCACAATTCGCTAAAGCAGTGGAAGTGATAAGTAAAAAGATTGCTGCTAAGGGCACAGCCACAGCAGAAAAATGAAGAGTTAAGAATAAAGTTAGGAGTGATTAGTAAGGATTGAGGAATAAAAAACCATCATTTCTAACTCCTAACTTAAACTGGTTGGCACTTTCCAGCTCTAATAAGTCCGACACGCCGAGCGATCGCTTCTCCTTGCGAACTAAAAGGCCCCCACTGTTCTATATTTTCTATAATCTCTAAATTATCGTCGCCAATTTTGTCGCTGGGAACAATTTCGCAATTACCAGCAGAATGCTTGACAATATACCAAGTTTGTGATTCATTCATGCTTGAGACAAAAAATCTGTTTTTTACAGTAAAGATTTTACAGCATAAAGAAAACATTTTCGCGCATCTGCGATCGCACCGAAGTTAATTGCTAAGGTCATTTGGATATGATTTAGACATTGGTTGTAACAGTGTCAAATTTTATCTACTCAGAGTTTTTGATTTTATTTTGGTGCGTTGCGTAGTTTACCACCGCAGGCATGATTTATCCTAAATTTAAAGTCAAATTCTTTCTGCCACAGCTAGGCAATATTATTTTTCCATAGAATTAATTTACAAGCGATAAATGCGCTTAGAAACTATCCTCAAATTTGTTATTTGATCTTGGCTAAGTACAGATGGATTTTAATCAAAAGATAAAGTCTATTTAAACAAGTAGATGAATTAATGTATATAACACTTTTAAAATTAAGTGAATTGATATGCGTTTACCTATCATTATCAGTGCCGGATTATTGCTATCTTTCGGCCTTAACCTACCAGTAATGTCCAAATCTCCCATAGAGATAGCGCAATCGTCAACGAAAAATAATAACTTGGATTTAAGGCGATTAAAATTTAATCGCTATTTGTGGAATCAGCAAAATATTTCCAACTATCGCTATACATTTAGTAATGGATGCTTTTGTATACCCGACGCTAGGGGGCCAGTAGTTATTGAAGTCCGTAATGGTCAAACAACTTCCATCACTTCTGTAGCTACAGGTCAAGCAGTTAATCCAGAATTCTTTCAAAACTACAAAACAATTCCTAAGCTGTTTAATGTGATTCAAGATGCTATCAACCGTCAAGCCTACAGCCTGAATGTGAGTTACAGCCCTAAACTCGGCTATCCAACCAAAATTGAGATAGATTACAACAGTCAGATAGCTGATGAAGAAATATATCTCACAATTGAGAATTTTCAGGAAATTAAATAGCCGCCGTTGCAACCATAAAATTAGAGATTAAGGCGATCTAGTGCGTAGCTTTCCATCGCAGGCATCGCCTTAATTTATGGTGTGAATCAAATTTTCTTCAAGAAATTAGATGTATAAATTTTGGTGTAGAGATGCAAAATTTTAAGCCATCGCTCATCACAAAAGCCGATTTTTTAATTGTTAACTCTTACCGAATAAATATTTCTGGCTATTTTGTCACTACATATTCATCATTAAAAAATATTTTTTTTGTATCACTGAATACTTGATATTGAAACGAAGAACTTGGACACTGTTTTTGTAATCAAAAGCACAAAAACGTGAAAAAAACCAAGATTTTCAAGTTTCTACTGCCATTCGTGACGGTGTTCTTATTCATAATTGGGTTAGCACAGATTGTACCAGCCCAGTCATCAGTAAGTGTTCACCTAACTCTTGGCAATCCTAGCAACGCTGGAACTTCTAGCCAAAATAACTACTTGTTGGTAAAACCACAATATGTAATTGGTTACAACTGCTCAATAGGTAGACCAAATTGGGTATCTTGGCAGTTAAATAATAGTTGGTTAGGTAGCACACCGAGGCAAGATACTTTTCGAGCTGATACAACACTTCCTTCTGGGTGTTATCAAGTTCAATCTACCGATTTTAGTGGAAGTGGGTTTGATCGCGGTCACATGACACCTAGCGCTGACAGAACTAGTAGTGTTACTAATAATTCTGCCACCTTTTTGATGAGTAACATGATTGCTCAAGCCCCAGATAACAATCAGGGAATTTGGGCAAACTTAGAGGATTATGCCAGAACTTTAGTAGGACAGGGTAAAGAACTCTACATCATATCTGGTGGATATGGGATGGGTGGTACTGGTTCTAACGGAACGTTCTATACAATAGCTAATGGACGGGTTCAAGTCCCAAACAGAACTTGGAAAATTATTGTTGTATTGAATAGTCCTGGTTCAGGTCTTGCTGGTGTGACAACCAGCACGAGAGTTATTGCTGTCAATATTCCCAACGCCCAAGGCGTGCGAACAGCAAATTGGAGAAGCTATCGGGTTAGTGTTGACTCATTAGAATCCCTAACTGGATACAATTTTCTCTCACAAGTTTCAACATCTATTCAGTCTGTTATAGAAGCGAAAGTTGATAATTTATAAGTTTGGATGATTTCAAAAATGAGAAAGCCTAGCTGTACAGATGGCTAGGCTTTTATTTAAAGAAATTTCCAACCTGCTTACTAGGTTTCAACCAGTTTTGTTACTACTCCGGCTAAGTCACCGTCTTGAGTTTGTCCGATGATATAAGCGTCAATATTTATTTGTCCAACACGATAAACGCTGATGTCACTAAGATTATCTTTAAGTGTCTGAATGAGTGTTTGAAATCTTTTAACATCTTTTTTCTGTAATTCATTGTGCCACTCTTGCTCAAATGCACAATTACGAAATAGATAGTCCAAGTCTACTACTTCTACTGGCAGGTTTTGAGAACCTGTTAGCTGTAATATTTTCTCCTGGGTTGCAGGTGCAGCACCTTCCCATTGAACAACCTCAAAAGGGTAATCCGACTCGCTCATCATTAATAAGCCAGTACTAGCTTCCTTGAGTTTTTCGACAATATCGCCGCTCATAGTCATCAGTTTCTAGCAACGCTCATACTGTATCATTCAGGCAGTAGGAAGGAGGGATACGAAAGAGAGATATGTAGGAGGAAGCAACGCCGCAGCGATGCCTGCGGCGGGCTACGCCTACGCTAATCAGAAAATTTTAGGGCTTTGAAGTTCCTGCTTCTGGCTGGATCAAAATAGGCGCTCCACCTTTTTCAGAACCAATAATCACAATTTTAGAATTATTTGATTGAGCTAGCTTTTCTGTCGCTTCAATCGCTCGTAATTGTAGCACCTGGTTGGTAAGTCCACCAGAGATAATTTTTTGAGAATCAGCTATGCCTTGAGCTTCAATACGCTTTCGTTCTGCCTCTTGACGCTCTTTCTCTAAAACAAATTTCATCTGCTGGTTTTCTTGCTCTGTCTTGAGTTTGTTTTGAATTGCCGCTTGTAAAGTATCAGGCATTTTGACGTTTCGTAAAAGAGCTTCCTCAACGATGAAACCCAAAGTGGGTATCTCTTGCGTGAGTTGTTGGTCAATTTTTTGGGCGATTTCTTGACGTTTGGTAGAGTAAATCGCACTGGCTGGGTAGTTTGCCGTGATAGCGCGAACAGTAGAGCGGAATCTGGAAATTACCAGTTGTGTTTCATCAGTTCCAATGGTTTTATATACTGTAGCTGCTTTCTGGGGATCGAGCTTGTACTGAAGACTGACATCAAGATTTAAACTCAAACCTTCTTGGGTTGTTACATCTATGTTTTCTTTCACATCCTTAATGCGAGTGGAAAAATTCAGCACTTTGTTAAAAGGGTTCAAAAAGTGGACACCAGGATTAAGAGTACTTTCGGAAATCTCACCAAATAAGTTGACGACACCAATATTGCCTGGTGGGACAATCACCAAAAGCCTAGAAATAGAATTCAGTATTGCAATACTGCTAATCAATATCGTAATTGTGCGTATTGCTAAACGTGACTTTTCGCCAGAGATCCTACCTGTATTGAGATAAATGAGGATTCCAATCAGGCTAGTTAGAAGAGAGATTATAAAGCCCATGATTTTTTTGTGTGTGGTTAAGACGGATATACTTAATCACATAATTCCCAAATGCTTTTATGAAACTTTCTCTCAAGGGTAGCAAGCTATAATTTTGCTTTGCACCGTTTATTGTGGGCAGAACTCTTTTGTCATTGAGAAGGTTGATACCCCTTTTAACTCATTACTCTTGATGGCATCCCAGATTGTTAGGATAACGTTGAAAGCGTATTAAATATTCATTAATAAAAAGCCCCACATATTTAAGTGCAGGGCTTTGATTTCAGATAAATTCAAAATTACTTGCCGTTGCCGTTACCACCATTGCCATTGCTGTGAATGACGCGTTCAGCGAGTTTTTCCGGCACTTCCTGGAGATGGTCATATTCCCAGTGGAAGGAACCAACGCCGAGAGTGAGCGATCGCAGTTCTACAATAAAGTTTTGCATCTCTGCTTGTGGCAAGTATGCCGAAACATTATCCCAGCCTTGCCAATCATTTCTACCTTCATAGCCTAAAATTTGCCCCCGTCTACCACTCAACAGTTGCAGCACCTTGGAGGTAAATTCGCTCGGTGTAGTCACTTCCACGCGCAGAATTGGTTCTAACAGGGTAGGTTCTGCTTGAGGTATCCCCGTTTGCATTGCTAATCGCGCAGCTTGCTTAAAGGCTTGTTCAGAACTATCAACGTTGTGATACGAACCATTAGTCAGAGTTACCGCCAAATCGACAATTGGGAAGCCCAAAGGCCCATGTGTGAGAAATTCCCGCACGCCCATTTCCACCCCAGGAATGTACTGTTTAGGAACCACGCCGCCGACAATGGTTTCATTAAAGTTGAAACCTGTACCGCGTGGTAAAGGCTTGATGTCGAGAAAAACATCACCAAACTGTCCATGACCACCACTTTGGTGCTTATAGCGACCATGAACTGAAGCCACTGTTTTGCGAATGGTTTCTTTGTAAGGCACTTGCGGCAAATGGGTTGTCATCGGCAAATTATATTTGCGGCGCAGTCTGTCTAAGGTAACTTGTAAATGAATCTCACCTTGACCCCACAGAATTACTTCGTGAGTATCGCCGTGTTGTTCCCAAGCAAGTGAACAGTCTTCTTCTAATAACTTGGTAATGGCACTACTGAGTTTCACTTCATCGTTGCGCTTTTCTGGTGTAATGGCGAGGGCATACACAGGTTCCAACTGTGCGGCTTTGGGTAATTCTATTGCAGACTGTTGTTCGATAGAGATTGTATCGCCTGTTTTGATTCCTTCTAAACGGCTCAATGCAACAATTTCACCAGCATTAGCTTGGTTAACAAACTGCTGTTGTTGTCCCATAAGGCGGTAAATTCCACCACTACGAATGCCATTGAGGACAATGCCATCAGTTAATTTACCCCGCCAAACACGCACGAGAGAAAGTTTGCCACCTTGGGGAGTGTAGTAAGTTTTTAATACCTGCGCTAGAGGTGTATCACCTTTTAAGTTTTTTAAACGGCGTTCTGCTGTAGTTTCTGGTTCAGGTGCTTCCCGTAACAAGGCTTCTAATAAAGGTCTAACACCATAATCTTGTTCTGCCACACCAAAGAAAACGGGGACTACTAAATCTGCCCCTAATTCCATTTTTAAATCTTTGAGGATTTCCTCTTGGGGTGGTTCGATATCTTCTAAAAGTTCTTCGAGTAAATGATCGTCAAAATTTGCTAGGGCTTCGAGCATTTCTGCCCGTGCTTCATGTTCTTCTTCTTTTAAATTTTCGGGGAAGGGAATGGGGTCAGCAGGTGCGCCTGGATGATATTTATATGCCTGTTCACTGACCATATCGATAAAGCCGGTGAGTTGTTCCCCGTTCATGATGGGATATTGATGTGCTACCAGGGGACGGCTAGATACTGCTTTGAGGGCGTGTAATGTTTCTAAAACGTGAATATTTGCCCGATCCATTTTGTTGACGAAGACGAGGTGGGGAATTTCCCAATCGTCCAGAAATTTAAATAGAGGGGCGAGGGTGAGGACTCGTTCGCGGATGGGTTCGCAAACTACAATTGCCGCATCCACTCCGATTAAAGCGTTGTACGTTTCTTGGGCAAATTCTACGCTTCCCGGACAGTCAATAAAAGTGAAGCAAATGCCGTTATACTCAGTGCTAGCGGCGCTGACTTCTACACTCATGTGGCGATCGCGCGACTCGGCAGCACTATCTCCCACTGTATTGCTGTCTTTAATGCTGCCTTTACGAGAAATTGCCCCTGTGACAAATAACAAGCTTTCTAGTAAAGTAGTTTTTCCACTTAAATAAGGCCCGACAATTGCAACATTCCGCGAACCCGATTTTACTTTTTCGTTCATAAAATCCTCCTTGCGGTAAGTCTTTTATAACCGCATGATTCCGTATATATCAATGGTTGAAGAAGAATCCAGCTATTCTGAATGGGCTAAACCTTAGCTATCTGCTAACAGGATTCATAAATCTTGACAGTAGCTAGTCCGCGAGCGTCTTAAACCGAATTTATTAATCCGCCAGTTGTACAGAATTCATTCTGTTCGCGGAGCGTGCCGGAGGCATTATTCTGGCTCCTGACTCCTGAATTCTATTTGATAAAAATTGTTATCTGGAGTCAAAATTACCCTTCTTTAATTTGTTATTATCCTTCTTTTAATCGAAAGTTAAAAAAATTGTAGCCTGTTGTAAGATTTAGCTTAATAAAAGTTAATCTTAGTAAAGATTAATAGCGAATCTAAAATTTTTGTAAATAACTTTTTATGAAGTAAATTTAACTGAAAGTGTTGCGAATCAGAAAATCAATGAGATTATCATTTTCTAAATATCCCATAGCAGGGTTAGTCAGTTTGACTTTGTTGGTTGTTAGCATTCCCTCCCCTTCTCTTTCTCTCTCTGGGTCTATCCCTTCAAAGCTGGCACAATCTAATGGAAAAACAGCCATAGACTGGTTAAACCAAGGTTTGCAGGCAATTCAGGCGGGTAAAGTACAAGATGCGATCGCAGCCTTTAAACAAGCAGCCAAGTTAGATCCAACATTAGCACCAGCGTACTATAATTTAGGGCTAGCATACCGACAAACAGGACAATTACAACCCTCTGCGGACGCATTTTATCGAGCAACGCAAGCCGATCCTAAGTTTGCTCCAGCTTTTGCTAATTTAGGTGGTGCGTTGTTAGAAGGCAATAATTTACAGTTAGCTAACGATTATTTGCAACGAGCCTTAGAACTCGATCCCAAACTGGGATTTGCCCACTATAACTTTGGGTTAGTACGAGAGCAGCAAGGAGATTGTGAGAAAGCGATCGCATCTTTTAAAAAAGCCATAGAATATAGCAAAAATGCACCAGAACCTCCTTACCATATAGGGATGTGTTATCTACAAAAAGGTAAGCTCGATCAAGCAAGAGATGCCTTTAATCAGGCAGTAAAAATTAATCCGAAATATCCAGAAGCTTACTACAATCTCGGCTCAATTTGGTTTCAACAAGGCAAGTTACAAGAAGCATTAGAGGCTTTTAGAAAATCAGCTGAAGCTAACTCTAACTATCCCAACGCTTATTATGGTGCAGGATTAGTTTTTATGCAGTTAAAGCAATATGGAGATGCCGTACAAGTATTCCAATTTGCTAGAGATTTATATAATGCTCAGAAGAATCCTCAATGGACGAAAAATGCCGAGCAATTGTTGCAACAGGCACAAAATTTAAATCACCAACCTCGCTGAGGCGCAAAAGCTTAATATTGCATAACATAAAACTATTGGGTTGACTCGCTGGTGTTGTCTGAACTTGTCCCGATTGGAAAAATGTACATGCAAAAGCGCCAGAAAAGTCGATTTTTATTTAGCGATCGCTGGCTTGATCGGCACTCAATTGTTCGCAACATGGAAGCCTTTCAAGACTTGATTGTGATTGTCTTGTGTTTAGGTTTATTTGCCGTCATGCTGATCCAATTGTGGGGGATAGCTATCGCCCTCACGCAGCCACTAGACTATAAACACGTGACTGCAAAAATACTATTTGTGTTAATTTTAGTCGAGTTATTTCGGCTATTAATGGTCTACTTGCAAGAACATAGTATCTCTGTGGGAGTAGCCGTTGAAGTAACAATTGTATCTCTACTACGAGAAATAGTAGTTCATGGAGCGCTGGAAATTTCCTGGGTTAATACGCTTGCAATTTGTGGTTTGTTATTTGTTTTGGGTGGACTACTTGTAGTCTGCGCTAAAACTCCACACATGGATTGTATGAGCGCTAATACTAAGCTTTGTCCGGTTGTGTATAGAGGAGGTAGGGAACGGCAAAATGATTTGGAATTCCAGTATTCACGTCAATGTGATGAAAACAAACCGCTTGGCTAAATTTTGATGAAAATAGGGAGTAGGGAGTGGGGAGAGACACGATTAATCGCGTCTCTCCCCACTCCTTTGCTTGACGCTGTATTAGTAACTTAGATGGATCTAAAATCTAAAATGGTATAACCTACTTTTGCAAGGTACTTCTGACGTATTGAAATATACTCTTTTTGGAAGATGAATCGCTCTTTAAGGGTGAGTATAAAGTTAATTAGAAATTCTAAAAGAGGATCAAGCAATGGCTACAAATACAGGTAATGGACAGTCTCAAACAGCGATTAGCGACTTGGAATATGATTTTGTCACCGTTTTGCACAACAAAGCTGAAGCCATTAAAGCTTATGATAGCTACATCAAAGATGCAGAGCAAGTAGGTTCTCAGCCTTGTGTAGAGTTGTTCCAGAAATTACGGCAATCTGATATTGAGCAAGCACAAGAGGTTCGCCAACATCTACAAGAAGTGATGCAACACGGTAAAATGTAACCCAGGTTTTTAACTGCATAGGCGTAGATATCGCTTCTGCTTTAGTAAAACTAAATAAAAAAGAGGCGATGTCTACGACGGGCTACGCCTACGCACTTTACGTAAAAAACTTTATTAACTGATATCTTGCACACTTTGCTTAAGAAATATATAGCACAGTATTTCCAGAGATAAAGCGCAATACTCAGACAATCGCCCACTATCAGCCAGACTGATTCTGGGCTACTTGCTGTACTTGCGCCATCGTTAAATCAAGAGCCACCGCCACTTGTTCAACACTCAACCCCAATCCCAACAACCGGGGAATAGCTTCTAACTTAGCTTCCTGTCTACCTTCCTGTCTACCTTCCTGTCTACCTTCCTGTCTACCTTCCTGTCTACCTTCCTGTCTACCTTCCTCCAAGCCATCTTGCTTGATAGATTGATACATCCTTGTTTTTTTGAATTCGTCGTCTATACCCAACATTTCTGCTAACTCCTCTCGGCTTAACCGGGTAAATTTGTACAACAGGATAGTCTCTATCAATTCTACAATTTGCTTCCTGGTTGTTTCATCTGCTAGTTGTTGCCTTGCTTGTAAAATTAGTTCTCTACCTTTGTCAAGAGCTGTCTCTTCTCTTTCGATAATTAATTTAACGATCGCAACTTGAAGTGAGTTCTCCGCCGTATCTAATTCATCTAGATAAATCCGTTGCACTTGGGAACTGTTTAGCAGCAATTGATACGGTAGTTGATCGCTTGGATCTAAACTTCGTTGTGGATAGATGACGACAGCACGCCAAAAATTGACTGATTCGTTTTGACGTAAGTAAAGAAAGATTTCGGCAAAGAAGCGTCTATAAAAAGTCGGGTCTAATTGAAACTGGACTTCAACAAAGTAGAGTGGTTGATTTGTGGTTTCAGTTGTGGGCATGAATACCCCATCAATCCTAAAAGCCGTTTCTTTTAGTTCGACTGAAACAAATTGATATGCGTTGACGTTGACAGTATTATCGCCAATTATTGCAAAAAATATGCTAGGGAAAGATTGAAATAAGCTATAAAATATTTTGTCAGTTTGCACTTGGATTTAGTCAAGCGGAAATTGGATATTCAAAGTTTATCAAAAATCGTGTATCCACGTCTGATTACGCATGAAAAAAAGCAGAGAGTAACCATCATCTGCTTTAATTCAAAAACCCATTATCTCATTTACTTAGATACCAATTGATTAACTGGAGCAATCCCAGCCAAATCTAAAATTGGTGCGATCGCATCTTCCCGCTTTACTGCCATCAAATGGACACCTTGACACAATTGCCGTGCTATCTGCACTTGTTCGGCTGCAATTTTTATCCCTTCCTCAAAAGGCTCTTTGGCTTTTGCCAATCTATCAATAATATGTTGGGGAATATTGACACCCGGAACACATCTATTAATAAACTGGGCATTTTTTGCCGATTTCAACAAGAAAATTCCTGCCAAAATCGGTTTTTTATAGCCAGAGGCAATGGTATCCATAAACTTTTCTAGGCGTTCAAAATCGGTAATCAACTGACTTTGAAAAAACTGCGCTCCGGCTTCGATTTTGCGTTCAAATCGACTTTGTAAACCCGACCAACTTTTACATTGTGGATCTACTGCTGCACCAACAAATAAATCTAGCGCTCCATCAGTCAAAGGTTTTTCGTTGCAATCAACGCCTTGATTCATCTTTCGAATTAGTTGCAGCAGTCGCACCGCTTCTAAGTCAAACACTGCTTTGGCATCTGGATGATCTCCTGCTTTTACTGGGTCGCCAGTCAAAGCTAAAATATTACGGATACCTAAAGCATGAGCGCCCATTAAATCAGCTTGTAAAGCAATGCGGTTGCGATCGCGGCAAGCAACTTGACAGATCGGCTCTATACCATTTTGTGACAAAATCACCGACGCGAGTAACGAAGACATCCTTAACACGGCGCGGCTACCATCAGTAACATTGACAGCATGAACCCTTCCCTTAAGAGTCGCCGCCATTTGAATCATGTGCGCTGGATTTCCCCCTTTCGGGGGTGCTACCTCGGCGGTAACTAGAAATTCACCTGCTTGTACAGCTCTGCGAAAGGCTGTGGGGCTATGGGTGTGATACATAAAATTAAGAATTTCAATTTCTTAAATGGTATAGCAAATCACACCTAAAAGCGAAAATTTAGACAGGAAGCGAGTAGCCTAAAGCAGCTTTTACTTGTGATAAAGTTTGATTTGCGATCGCTCTAGCTTTTTCCCCTCCATCCCGCAATACAGACTCCAAATAGCTTTTATCTGCCGTTACCGCTTGATATTTTTCTTGGATTGGTTTCAAGGACTCAATAATTGTATCCGTCAATAATGGCTTGAATTGTCCCCAGCCCATATCCTGGCACTCAACTGCTACATCTTCCTTTCTCTTTCCAGACAGCAATGTATACAGTGTCAACAAATTATTACACTCTGGACGTGCTGGATCGTCGAAAGTCAGCCCACGAATCGGATCGGTTTTACAACGCTTAATCTTATATTGAATCTGTTCGGGTGAATCGAGCAAACTGATTCGGCTTAACTCCGAAGGATCGGACTTCGACATTTTGCGTGTACCATCCGCTAAACTCATCACCCTTGCCCCTTCCTTACGAATCAAAGGGTCTGGTAACTTTAGAACTGGCTGATCTGGTTTACCAAATTGGTGATTTAACCGAGCTGCAATATCCCTTGTCAATTCCAAGTGTTGCTTTTGGTCTTCACCCACTGGTACTTTATCCGCTTGGTAAAGCAAAATATCAGCCGCCATCAAGACTGGGTAATCCAACAAACCCGCACTCACATTTTCTCCCTGTTTAACAGCTTTTTCCTTAAACTGGATCATGTCTTGCAGCCAGTTTAGAGGTGTAATGCAGTTGAGCAACCAGGTGAGTTCACTGTGGGCTGAAACGTGAGATTGTACAAAGATGGTGGAGTGATTTAAATCAAGACCACAAGCTAGATAGAGAGCAGCAAGAGTGTAGGTATCAGCTGCTAACTGGCTTGGGTCGTGTGGTACTGTAATCGCGTGCAAATCAGCCACAAAGAGGTAATTTTCGTATTCACTCTGACCTTCTACCCAGTTGCGAATGGCTCCTAAGTAGTTACCTAGATGGTAATTGCCCGTTGGTTGAACTCCAGAAAGAACACGTTGCTTGCCCATAAATTTCAACTAAGTTATCTCAAATCTGCGCTAATAAAGTCGCTTCTCTACGAGACGCTGCGCCAATGCGCCTACGCAAAACTCATTTAATTTTGACATTTTCCAGGTCAACTCGCTGTTACGGGATTAGAGATTTTAACTCAAATCCGATTGCTATAGAAACTCTTCAATGCTTTTTTGCCACTGCTTGGGTTTGAAACTGCTTTTCATCTTCCAAGCGAATTGTGCCAAGATATGCGTGTAGGTACTAACGCTGACAAGGGTGGGCGTTCTGCTGTCCGCAAGCTTAACTGCGGCCAAGATGTGGTGAATTTTTATTTTGAAGCTTAAGGACGTTAGAAGACTAATGAAGCAGTACTCTCATCTCACTATTATTTCTTACATATTAGGACCTACTTTGATCGTGGTGAGTCATTTAGGATCACTACTGATTATTGTTACTGGCTTATCGTGGGGTGCTGTCTTGTGGGCCGTGTTGTTATATGTAATACGAATGCTTGCAACTACTGGCATCTATCATAGGCTACTCACCCACAAGAGCTACCAGGCTCCAACCTCAGTTCTATGCGTTGGAAGCATCGTAGCTGCTTCAGCCGGACAGATGGGGCCAAGTTGGTGGAAAGCTCACCATATGGAGCATCATCAATACTCAGATCAGGAAAAAGATCCTCATTCTCCCTATATGCCTTTCAAGGGGATCAAAGGATTCTGGTGGTCTCAAGCTGGATGGTTATTCTCCCCAGAGTTTTTTCCCTCAAAACTTCCCACAGATGTTGAGAGTAATGTGGTTTTGAAGATTGTTGATCGTTTGCACTTCATTCCCACCTTTGCTCTTGGTGCGTTCTCATACTACATTGGTGGAGTTGAATATCTCGGCGCTTTTTTCCTCAGTACGACTGTCCTTTTCCACTGTGTCGCCACCGTCAATTCACTCAGCCACATACTGGGCGAGCAACCGTTCATAACCAATGATTACAGTCGGAACCATTGGCTCGTAGCATTTCTAACCTTGGGTGAAGGCTGGCATAATCTTCATCACGCGTTCCAGTGGTCAGCTCGGCATGGCATAACCGTGCGAGAAGGCCAGGTTGCCTATCTTCCAGATCCAACATTTTGGTTCATTAAAATCCTTGAGTTCCTCAAGCTAGCGTCAAAGATTAGAGTGCCTTCTGAACCAGAACTTATTGCTCGCGCCAGAAACCGCAACTTTCAAAACTCAGTGTTCAAGGCAAAAGCAAAGATATCCGTCTGATATTTTGGTTGACAGATGGCTCAGAAAAAAAGTCTGTTCCTTGCCGTCTCAGTCAAGAATCTAAGGATTTAACTGGCTAAAGATGTTTTTGTGAAGAAAGCATCTTCAGCTAGTTAAATAAGGAAGGGCAGGATGTTCATCCCCGATGAGGGAAAACACTAGCTTTGTCCGGTTAAGCATGAACCATTAAAAATTGACCATTACCATTATATTCTCCATCACAACTAGCAAAATTACGAATAAACCATATCAAATAAAACCTCCATATCCGGCGAAACTTGGCATAGTCTATGCCATAGTTTAATGTTTTTATTGTTGCCTGGTTGTCGTCAAAATTTTGTAACCAGTTAGTTAGGGTTTTAGAGTAATTAGAGCCATTAAGATACCATCTTTGAATTGTTTTGAGGTCTTCTTGATGACTTGGAACTGCATCGTAATTCCAGTAACGACCGTGTGGAAAAATATATTTGTGGGTGTAAACGCTAGACATATTGTTAGGGATGCGGACTGTGATAATGTGAATTAAAACTTTGCCATCATCCTTCAAAAACGAAGCTAATTTTTTAAAGGCTGCTGTTAAGTTACCAACATGACAAAAAACACCAATCGAGAGAATTTTATCAAACTTTATCTCGAAATTTGCATTATTCAAATCACCTTCATATAGAGTAAATCGATCTGAACTGAGATAACTCTCAGGATCTTGCATTTTGCGGCGGATATATTCGCATTGCTCGTGGCTCAAATTAAGACCCGTAAATTTGACATTGGGGAACTTAGAAAGAATGTAATTAGGAACACATCCCCACCCGCACCCAAAGTCTAAGATATTGTCTCCATCCTTGATGTCTAGTTTTTCAATCACATCATCAATCATCTGCATCTGGGATTGCTCAAGGTTTAATGCTCCTTTTTCCCACAATCCCATACTGTACTTAGGATAAATGAGTTTCCCGTCCCCCAACATAGTATTCAGCATGGCTTGAGGCAAGTCGTACTGAATTTTCATTAATTCCTGCGAACCTTCGGCGAGATGATCAGTTTCTTTTAATACCCATTCATACGGTGCCAAGAGGGATGGAAAATACTGGAAGAAAATTGGCATACAGGTATCGAAAAGCGATTCTAGAACGGAATCAGGAACTTCTAATCCGTTGATATAAGCTTCTGCTACTGCCATCTGGACTGTGTTAACTACCTCAACCGCCCCACGAGTTACTTGGTATGCAAATGGACTCTTAATATTTATATCTCCCACAATAGGGATATACTTTTCTATTTCTTCCAGCAGGGTACTAGCAGTCATACTCATACTCCTAACAAGCATTGAAATTAATGCTATATGAGTACAATAATTAGATTTTTTTAGCTTTTTATGACCAAAACGTAAGAAGTTGTAACATACATTTAGGAATATTTATCTCCAACACACCTGATGCCACTTTAACTTGATAAAAGGTAAGCATAGTAAAGACAAACATCCTATAACTTGGCATTAACTGCGTTTATTTCTCATAATTGTTTGACATCAGGGTGTTGTTCGCTCAACTCATTTCCGTTTCTAATAGCAGTTGGTTGCGATCGCTCTTCTGATATATGTTGGGTTACGCTCCACTCCACCCAACCTATTTTAAACAGAAATGGTATAAAGTCACCCATTCAGGTGAAGGCATACAGAGATGTAACGCCTATGATGAAGTAATATTAAGCAACTATAAAGCTAATTATGCGTCTAGTTGTTAGCTTATTAATCAAAATTTAATCGAAAAATTTTAACAATTCTCCATTCTTTTACTTGGCCTTTAACTACAGGCTACTCCCATAAAGCAAGATTAATTAGGCTGTTAGATATGGCTACGCACATAGAAATTCCTGTTATTGGCAAAGTTAAGTATCCATTTCGCTGGTTGATAGGGCTGATAACAGGGGGTGTTTTGGTTGTTGGTACGATCACAACCTACACCCTGATAAATCAAGGGACAAAAGAAGATATTGCTCAATTAACTGTGCCAGTGGCGGCGAAAAACGTCACATTGAGAATTACAGCTAGCGGTAAAGTCGTACCAGTTCAGAGCGTAAATATTAGTCCGAAGAACCCCGGAGTGCTATCGCAATTATATGTACAACAAGGCGATCGCATTCAACAAGGGCAAATCCTGGCCCGCATGGATAGTGCAGGTATTGAGGCTCAAAGGAGTCAATATCGTGCTAACTTAGCCCAAAGTCAAGCACAACTTGCCGAAGCCCTTGCTGGTAGTCGTCCTCAAGAAATCGCTCAAGCAAAAGCGCGGTTAGCACAAGCTCAAGCCCAGCTAGCCCAAGCTAGGGCTGGTAATCGTCCCCAAGAGATTGCTCAATCTCAATCCCAAGTGGATGCGGCTCAAGCAAAGGTGAATTACACCAATGAACAGGTAAAGCGTTATCAATATCTATATCAACAGGGAGCAGAGAAAAAACAATTATTCGATCAAGCTCTCAGCGAAGACAAAAGTGCTAGAGCGAATTTAGAAGAAGCTAAAAAAAGATTGTCGTTAGTCCAAAGTGGTAGTCGGACTGAGGAAATCGACCAACGTCAAGCAGCTGTTAATGAAGCACGGGCAGCCTTGGTACTGTTAGAAGATGGTACTCGTTCTGAGGAAATTGCCCAGCGCCAAGCGGCTGTAGCCAGTGCTGAAGCCCAATTGAAAGGTGTGCAAGTGCAGTTGGAAGATACAATTATTCGCGCTCCACTTTCGGGAATTGTGACGCAAAAATATGCAGAACCAGGTGCTTTTGTCACACCCACCACTTCTGCTTCTACTAGCGCATCGGCAACTTCTAGTTCAATTGTCGCCGTAGCACGTGGGTTAGAAATATTAGCTCAAGTTCCTGAAGCCGATATTGGCAGAATTAAACCGGGACAGCAAGTGGAAATTGTCGCTGATGCTTATCCCGATCAAGTCTTTAAAGGTCATGTGCGTCTAATTGCTCCAGAAGCAGTGGTGGAACAAGGTGTGACATCCTTCCAGGTGCGGGTTGCTCTTGATACTGGTACAGATAAACTGCGTTCTGGCTTAAATGTGGATCTGACTTTTTTAGGCGATCGCGTCAATAATGCCTTAGTGTTACCAACGGTGTCAATTGTCACTGAAAAAGGTCAAACTGGTGTACTTGTACCAGATGCAAACAATAAACCCCAGTTCCGCGAAATTACAGTTGGGGCACAGATTCAAGACCAAACTCAGATACTAGGGGGAGTTAAAGAAGGCGATCGCGTTTTTGTTAATCCACCCAAAGACTACAAAATCGAGAAGGCGAAAGAAAAGAATAATTCGTAATTTTTAAGATATGAATTTTTTAGAAAGTGTCCAAATGGCGGGGAAAACCCTGCTATCAAACAAGCTGCGTAGCACCCTCACCATGCTGGGTATAGTTATTGGTAATGCCTCAGTAATTGCCATGATTGGTATTGGTGAAGGTGGGCAAAAATATGTGAATAAACAGCTAGAGTCATTAGGGCCAAATGTGCTGTTTATACTGCCAGGTAATCGAGAAACTCAGCGTATCTCCTTTGAAGTGCCAAAAACTCTGGTGTTACAAGATGCCGAAGCGATCGCTTCTCAAGTACCAACAGTAGTAGGAGTTGCGCCAGAGTTAAACAGGAGACAGGTAGTTACATATAGCAACCGAAACACTGATGTCAACATCATTGGTACAACTCCCAGCTTCTTATCAGTGCGGGATTTTGAAACTGCTAAAGGCAGATTTTTTAGTGAGGTAGACATTAAGCGAAATAACCAAGTCGTTGTCTTAGGTGGAGACTTGGCAGAAAAACTATTCGGTAATAGTAACGCTATTGGTCAGCAATTGCGAATTGGAAATACTAGCTTTCAAGTGATTGGGATATTAATAGCCAAAGGTTCCAGCGTGGGAGCAGATTATGATGATGCAGCGCTCATACCAATCACAACCTCAGCAAACCGACTTGTGGGAAAGAATTCTCCCTATGGTATCGCCTTAGATTATTTTGTGGCTGCGGCTCGTAATTCAGAGAGTGTGGATGCAGCAGAATTTCAAATTACTAATTTGCTGCGTCTGCGGCACAAAATTAATGGTGAAGATGACTTTACTATCCGCTCTCAAAAGGATGCTTTGCAAACTGTCGGTCAAATTACAGGTGCATTGACAATTATGCTAGCAGCGATCGCGGGGATATCATTGTTTGTCGGCGGCATTGGCATTATGAATATTATGCTTGTCTCCGTCACCGAACGCACCCAAGAAATCGGATTGAGAAAAGCGATCGGGGCAACTGAGCAAGATATTTTGCTACAGTTCATTATTGAAGCAGTAATAGTTTCCGCAGCTGGTGGTTTAGTTGGGACTGCGGTTGGTATCAGTGGCATTCTATTAGTGGGAGCCTTGACTCCCTTAGAAGCAAGTCTTTCGCCTGTAGCAATTACTATGGCAGTTGGTGTCTCTGGTGGTATTGGTTTATTCTTTGGTGTTGTTCCCGCCCGTCGCGCTGCTAAACTCGACCCGATTGTGGCTTTGAGAAGTGCTTAATAATAGGGCAATACGCTTGATTTAAGGTTTGATCCTCCCTAACCCTCGTTAAAAAGGAGGGAATGGGAGCAAGCCTTTTTAAAGGGGTTTATCACTAACCGACAACTTTCGCTATAGTGGACTATTTTTACACTCCCACGCCTTAAAGTCATAAAATTCTTGGTTGATCGAGGTAAAACTACTGAATTGGGGCAAGAATTTTTCGCCATAACTTTCTCAACTTGATTCCTAATTAGGGAAACAAATTTGTCAAGATCGAATGGTTTAAGTAAATATTCTTCAAACTCTACATTTGGAATTAGGTCGTGAGTACCTGTGGTAGATGTTGAAGTCACAATGATTGGAATATGATTTCCATTATCTGCTTCCATTGCAGTCAATGTATTGAGTAACGTATAAATACTCTCACCTAAAAACCTAATTTCACAGACAATAATGTTGGGTGTGAACCAACTCAGGATTTTTAAAGCTTCTTTTACTGAACCAGCAGTAATCACATTTGTACTCTGGTCTTTGAGTACAAATGCGTACAAATCTCTACTATCGCGATCATTGTCTACAACGAGTACTTGTACACTTTTGAGTATCTCAGCCGCCAAGCAAAAGCCATTGATTAAATTCATAACAAGACCTGCGATGAGGGATTTAAGTGCAAAGTGGACTGAAAAATCCTTAGTAGAGACGCGAAATCGTACTCGGCTACCCTAACGCGTCTCTACTGTATTAGGTCAAAAGGTGCATTTGTTGAAAATGGGGCATAGGTCATTACAAGAGAGATTTTCCCGACTTCTGCAAGAAGTCTATTGAAAACAGCTAAAAGCAGATTCTGGCTCAATATAAGAGTAGTCAACAAAGAAAAGTACCGAAAGAAGAATTTTTGCTATAAATCAAACCGAAAAACTTTCTTTCTGTAATATCGCAAAGCATTGTTTGATTTTCTAAGTTAGTTGATTAACTACGATATAAAACGTAATAAATCTCACCCTCAATCCCTCTCCTTAGCATGAAGAAGGAGAGAATTTACCTTACTCAAATACGGGGTGATGTTCAAACTGTATTGCATCGAAGTAAGAACCGTCATAATTAACCAAAAGGATTATTGCCATTCCCTGTCCTCAAGTTCCTTTTGAGGTAACAATAAGGTGGCTTCAATTTCCTGCCTGATAGCAGCCGTCACTTCACAATTGCTATGCAGACAATCGAGTAGTAACTTATTGGCATCGTAGTATCGTTGCAAAACTTGCTGTTGTTCATCGCTAAACTGCCATTGGTGGTTAATGTTGCGATAATTAATGACTGTCATCTTTAACTGTTCAGCCCAGGCTGAATAGTTTGTCTGCCCCCATAGCCTAAGCCGTTCTTGATTTTGACGAGAACTTGGCAATTGGTCAGAGAGTTGTTGCAGAGATTTATGAAGTCCAACATCCAGAACTATACCCAAAATGTTTGAGAGAGCATCTCCACAGGCGTGGATGTGGGCAAAGTCCTGGCTCCCATCAATTGCACATTCGAGCAGTAGGTCATCTAAAGCCGTATCCAGAAACATTCCCTGGTCGAGGCTGCTGGCTAGGGCAAAGTGAGAAGCTATGTGAGGAGTCCGACTTAAGGCAAGGTAAAAGGCTCGAGTTGTCGCCTCTTTTGGTTGGCTGGGAATAGTACGAGATTTTTGGCTTGCCCAGGCCAAAAATTCTTGTAAATAAGAGTCTTGAGCAACCAGTGCATCAATCTGTTGCTTCATCAACTGTACTAAAGAGTCTGCACTTCGGAGCATAGTAGCTGTTAACAAGAAAATTTCGTGCCAATGCGGGTCTGTAATGTGGCTAACTAATCCTTCTAAAGCTTCCCCAAATGCCTCTAGATTATGGCTGGCAACGATTTTTCTTGCTGTGAAGTATTCTTGAAATGCCAGATAGGAAAAGGAAAAAATTCCCCGCGCCCGTTCTGCTAGTAGCCCATGTTGAGCCTCCATCGCTTTCAGTGCTGCTTCGCTTTCTATTTGCAGTTCTTCGGCATCCATTGGTACTTTGGTCAGATTCTGAATATAGTCACCAATGTATTGCTCAACGATGCGTTGCTCAAAAAAGTACTGACCTTGCTCAAATGTCGCTGCTGCAATCTGACTCAATAACTTGAGCTTTTGTGGTAATAAAAACCCTCGGTAAACTTCATCCCTTTCAATGCCTTTGGCTTCATCCCATTTGCCCAATAGAAGGTCTAAACCTTGCTTATAAAAGTCAGTCCGCTTAGTCGGAAATTTTTCTTGACCGTGAAATACCCAGCAAGCAAGATGCAGAAAGAGGGGTGTAACTACAAGTTGGCGAAATTGCCAGTTTTCATCTAAGTCTAACTTCTCAATAAACTGAACAGACAGTGCTTGACCGTCTTGAATGTTGGTTTTGGTAAATGTCACAAACCATTTTTGAGCAAAGGCGATGATTTGTTCTGAGGTAAATGGGGCAATCTCAACATCGGTAAAGCCTCGGAGTCTGAGTTTTTGAGATGCTGTTCGACAGGCTGCCACAAACTGATTTTTGTGATAATTGTCTGAAAACCTGCGAATTTCGCTTAAGACAGTATTGCTTTGTTGGTTAAGAATTTCATCCATACCGTCAAGCAAAATTAAGACTCTGCCTGCATTTAGCAAAGTTTCTATAGCTGAGGAATCGAAAATTCCAGATGTGAGGAACTCCTGGCGGATGTATTTTAATAGGCTGAACTCGTTGGTGACTTTAGATTCTTCAGCAAAATTTCTCAGGGTGATGAAGATCGGAACTAAGTTTCCTGCAAATGTGCCTTGGTTACATTGAATGGCGAGATATTGTAAAAAGGTGGTTTTACCTACTCCAGGTTTGCCTAGTACCCTGAGCTTAGAGTATGTTTCAACTGCCTGTGTACCAGGTATTTGGTTTTGATCGGCATCACCTAAGCCAAAACGGTCAAATTGTTTGGGATCTAGGTTTTGCAGCGCAGTGATTTCTAACCACTGTTGACTGGCAATTGACTCCAAAATATTCACATCTATATATATGTCATCGATCGCAACGGGACGGCTGATATCTAATAACTGCAAAATCCCACACTGGTCTTGAATTTTGTCGAAGCGTTGCGATCGCACTTTTTCCACCAAGCTATCAATATCCAGCACCAGGGGCCGGCCGTATTCTTCTAGTTCCATGAATTCTGCCGGTGGATTGCTAGCAATCTCCCGCCAATTCAGTTCTAATACAGAACAAATTTCAATAAAAGTATGACGCTCAACTGGACGACCACTAAAAAATCGCCAAATCGGTTGTCTAGTCTTGAGGTTAACTTCGGCTGACAAATTGTCTTGAGTCCACCCCTTGAGAGCAAATGCTCTTTTAGCCTGTTCAATACCGATGAGTGATGCTTGGAGCGATCGCTTGACCATCTGACAAAACCTGCTCCTCAAATCATTAACTTTAACTTTTATTAATATCTGCAATCTTATCGCTTTTGTTGTGATATTAGCATTTTACTCCTTTAAAGTTATACAAAATCCCAGGGTATGCTCTCAAACTTTTAAATTTTTGTATCAAATTCAAACGTTATACATTTATCTTATACATTTCAAACATTTGATAATACCTAAATTCAAACACTTGTCTGTAATACTTAATTAAATCTTATAGGGCTAATTGCTAATCATTTGCTTGATTTCAAATCATAGTTGCATTACATAGATATCATCAAAATATATATTTTGTATTTAGAAAGTGGCGTTGCTGAATTCAGATATGAAAATGATTTTGTGTGATTTCAAAACCCTTGTATAGACGTTGCATGGAACGTCCATACACCAAGATTAATATATTTAATCAGCAACACTTATAAAGTTGTATAAACACAACTTTATAAGTTATTTATATTCTTAGATTTGCGTTATTGGACTCAATTAATATTATAAAATATGATTTTATTATCAATTAACAAAATATATAAAGTTATTGAAATTGCTGAATTAGTTTATACTTCAAGAAAACATGGGATGACAAAAAATTCAGAAAGTTTTATATATAAAATGTCTAATTATTTAGAAGATTTCAACATCACAGGAAGATGTTCAGTCAAGATACTACATAAATATATTGATGAATTTTCAGAGGAAGAAAAAGTAGAGTTAATAGCTCTGATATGGCTTGGCCGAGGTATATCAAATGGACAGTTAGAAGACTTCCCAAATTTAGTTAAACAATTGGTAGAGCTTATTCCTAAAAATTATAGAAGCATTTATATTATTGAAAAACCCCTTTTAGCAAAAAATCTACGAGATGGGCTTCAAAAACTAGATATTTGTAACTTTTATTCATCCTAAAAAATAGACACGATAAGTTGCAGTCTCTACAAGTGTTTTGGTCTTATCTGAACTCTATTGTATTTTAGCTGTGCCACAGCACTATCTATCTTTTCAAAAATCAAACCGGATTCCTATATCAGCCATTTATTTCACTTGGTTACGTGTAATTTTGCTAAACAATTTTTATCATGACATCCTAACGTTAGAAATCATGTTTGAGTAAGTGGTTGAGTAGTGTATAAGTTGTATAAAATGAGCTAAAAAAATTAAATAATTAAAATAGAGCAGAATTTAGGAGTCAATGGAAAAATCTTATTAGCGAAAATCCAAGATTTTTATCGAAAGAGAATTCAGGAGTCAGAATGGGCTAAACTTTAGCTATCCGCTAACAGAATGAATTCTGTATTACACTTTGAATAGCGGTAGTTGAGCGTAGCCGAAACTCAGTGCATCGCTGCCCTATCGAGGATCTTGATTCTGGCTTCTGAATTCTTCTTCAAGTCACTTTTTCAAAACTAAATTGAAGGAATTTAAATACCCAGTAATAGTTTTAGCTAATGTCTTCTGCTGTTTTTTTGTAGTTATTGCCATGACTTGATATAATCTTCCTTCCGCAACATACATTCTACTTTTAGTGATTTTTCCTCCAGAATTGATGTACTCAATTTCTTTGCCAGGATGATTATTATAACTACGAATATTTCTTTGACTAATTAAATTGCTTTTCGTAGTCTTCAAAGCCATATCTCGTGCATTGTTCAGTACAGCTTGCGGGTCGGTTATTTTACCATAACTATAAGGAAAATCATTGTAAACAACTATGTATGCTACTTCCTGTTTTGGCGGTTGTGCGGCAAATATTTCTAAGGTAATTTCCCCCATATAAGTTTTTTGGAATTCGGTATTTCTGTTGGGTCTTCCCGGCATCAAAATAGTAAAGCGACCATCGGGAGCGGTGTATACCTTCCATTGTGGCTGCACGGTTTTAGAGACGGTTGGTTTGACAACAACCGCCGGAGGTTTAGGTTGACGCGCTTCCACAAGAATAGAACCACCACAGATAAAGGTGGCGGCGATTAATGGCAACAGACTTTTAACTGTCATAAGTTTTACCTTTTGAGATGCTGATCTCACTGATGATGCTAGCTGTTATAACCTAGCAGCGCATAAAGCAGCACCTATTAGCCCCACTTGCGGGTTGAGGATAATATACACAGGTATTTCTTCGAGGAGGCGGCGCATTCTGCCTTTTTGAGTGAAGTTTAATAAGAAACCGCTATTTTGGATTAAGGGGAGAATTTTGGGCGCAATCCCACCAGCAATGTATAAACCACCATAAGGTAGGAGTTTCAGGGCGAGATTGCCGGCTTCTGCACCGTAAGCTTCTATAAATAATTGCAAAGTTTGTTCCGAGAGGCGATCGCGTTTTTCTAGTGCGGCTGCACCAATAGCAGCACCAGGATCAACACTTTTCTCTTCTTGTCCGGCTTCTTGTTCCCAAGTTCTGACGATTTGGGCGATATCTGGTGATTCGGCGGCAAATTTGCGATCGCGCAGAAATTGATAAATTGCCACAATTCCCATTCCAGAAACCACGCGTTCTACAGAAACGCGCTGGATATCATGTTTACCCAACAGGTATCTCAACAGTTGAAACTCGATCTCGTTGCGAGGCGCAAAGTCAGCGTGTCCTCCTTCTGAGGGAAAGACTTGATAGTGGTTCCCCTGCTTAATTAAAAACCCTTGCCCTAAGCCAGTACCAGCACCAATAATTCCAATGGGGGTTTCGGGTTGAGGTTTGCCAACTTGCAACGTCAGCAAGTCTTGTTTTTGTAAACCTGAAATGCCATAGCCAACGGCGGCGAAGTCATTAATCAAAGAAATATGCGAGATACCCAATTCTTCTTCTAAACGTTCGGTATCTAGGAACCAGGCTAAATTGGTCAGTTTGGCAGTATTTTTGACAATGGGGCCTGCGATCGCAAAACAAGCCTTTTCTGGTGTTGACGTATTTGCTTTGGCCAAAAACTGCTGCACAATCGGTACTAAATCAGGAAAATCGGCACTGTGGTAACTTTCCTGATAAATAGTATGTATTGCTGATGAATCTGATGTTTCAACCAATTGCAGAATAGTTTTCGTACCGCCGATGTCTCCTGCTAGTAACAAAGTCATAGAATTTATTGGTGAATTAAATTACTTTTTTTGTAGGACATACCCAACCTACCAGAAGCCATGAACGCAAATCTCTATCAAAGGTTTAAGCAAATCGAACAACTTCTTCTATGTGGGTTAAATGGGAAGTATCTCCCGTTAGTTCTAATAACCATTCTGGATCTTCGCGTACCACTTTAACTAGGGAACATAAAGAAGCCTTAACTTCTGTTTTGGCAATTTCCCCTACTAGCCCCATTGCTCCCCCCAACACAGATGCACCATGTGCTATCAGCAGGATATCATCTGGGAAGAACTCAGTAGCTAAACATCTCGCAGTTTGTCCAGAACGTTCTCGCACTTTTTCGTGAGTTTCAGGATATTTGGCAGCGATGCGCGAAGTGTAGCTGGTGTCAATTCTGGGGAATAACTTTGCTAATGCTGGAGTTGAGAGTCTTTCGGGTTCTTCTGTCATCCAAACTGGATTTAGCCATTCACTCAAACCTGTTTCAAGTTTAATTGGCAAGTTGAGCATTTCTGCGACTGCGTTTGCCGTCTGCACGGTTCGCAGGAAAGGGGAAGCAAAAATATGACCAATATTTTCTTTTTTCAAACGTCTAGCTAACTGTTGTGCCTGTAACATACCATCATCAGACAAGGGTGGATCGTAGCGTCGTTCGGCGGTGAGAAACCAATCGGGGTTTACGAAATCGAGGCGGTTAGCGTGTCTTGCTATCCAGACTATTTGACTCATAAGTTTAATCATTCCGGTGAATAGAATTCGCCGCTAAACAAATATATAGATATCTGCAAGGAGGCCTGCAAATATTAATATAAGACAAAAATCGTAATAATATTTAATAATACTATTAATAAGTAAAAATTATAAGTGCTGTCAATGTAGCTTTTGTTAAAGCCTTTTTAGCCAAGTCTCTAAAGCAATATCGACTAAAAGCTCTAGAGAGTTAGTTCCACTCATAATAAGTTTTTCGTATTTTTCATATATGAATATATACAATTACTTATAATTTTAACCATCCAAATAGTTGCCCTACAGTTAACTGAAAGCCGCTAAATAAATCGGGAACTTGTAATATTTCTTGTTCTTCTTGTAAAAGTTCTGGCTTCTGCTTTGGTGAATAAATTAAAACAGAGCGATCGCCTGGATCAATTAACCAACCTAAACGACTACCATGTTTTAAACAATGTAGAATATTTCCGGTTACTTTAGTCTGGCTTTGATCTGGCGAAAGAATCTCAATTGTCCAGTCTGGATACGTGGGAAAAACATTTGCTACCTCTCCACGTTTATCTAAGGGAATCCGTTCCCAAGCAAACACAGCTACATCAGGGACAATTGAACGTCCGCCAAAAATACAGCGCAATTCTGGGAAAGCAAGGGCAATTTTTCGATTCTCAACTACTTCATTGATAGCACTAAGTAGCTCACCCCGTAATTTGCTATGCTTTCCCTGTGGCATTGGCTTTTGAATAATTTGACCGTTGATGTATTCTGAGCTAGGTTTTGTTTCTGGGAGTTTTAAAAACTCTTCTAAAGTTAGGGGTTTAGTTGGTGATTTTACCATCTGCTTGTACTTCCTAATTTTTTACATACAACAATTATGTATCGTTTAAAATTTTAACTGGGTAAGCACGAATTGCATCATCGACAGTCACAATAGTAAGGTCATGCTGCAAAGCTTGACAAATTAACATTCGGTCAAACGGATCGCGATGGATATTAGGAAGCTTGCTAAGTTGTACAACACTATCCTCTGTTAAAGGAAGACTAGTAATCAAATGCCGCTCACGCTGTATCGGCAGATAAATCTCAGGTGATTGAGGCAAAGGTAATTTGCCTAATTGATACTTAACGGTTACTTCCCAAATAGAAATTATACTGAGATATACATCATTATCAGTATTACGAATAATCTCTATAAACGTATTTGACAAACGGCGATCGCTACTAATAAACCAGAGGAAAATATGGGTATCTAGTAGGAGTTTCATTTCCCCTCAAACTCACTTATAATATTCTCTGGCAGTGGTTCATCAAAATCATCGGGTACAATAAACTCTCCTGCACAGAGTCCGAATGGTCTAGAGAGATCAGGTGCTTTTACCGTCGGTTTAATTTCAGCAATTGGCTTTCCACCACGTATAATTACAAGAGTTTCCCCAGCTTCAACGCGCTGAAGATAGCCTAATAAGTCACGTTTTATTTCATCGACACTAATCCAGTTCATAAGAAATTTATTGGATTATTACTCTACTATAATCATCACCCTAAATAAGCCTTTTTAACTCGCTCATCACTAATTAATTCTGATGCTGCGCCTGATAAAGTTATAGAACCCGCTTCCAAAACATAACCGCGATCGGCAATTTGTAATGCCAAATTTGCGTTTTGTTCAACTAACAAAATAGTTACCCCTGTAGCCCGGAGATTTTCAATAATCGAGAAGATTTCCCGGACGATCGCAGGTGCTAAACCTAAGCTAGGCTCGTCTAAAAGTAAGAGTTGTGGTTTACTCATGACAGCCCGTGCGATCGCTAACATTTGTTGTTCACCACCACTGAGGGTTCCTGCTAGTTGATTGCGTCTTTGTGACAAACGTGGAAATAGCTCAAATTGACGCTGAATATCTGCTTTGATCTCAGCTTGATTGGAGCGAATATAAGCACCCAAAAGTAAATTGTCAAATACTGTTTGCCGCGCTAATACTCTACGTCCTTCAGGACAATGGGCGATACCAAGTTGTACAACCTCGTGAGTTTGGCGGCGAGTAATATTATGTCCATTATATAAAATTACGCCACTCTTAGGATTAACTACTTTAGATATGGCGCGGAGTGTAGTAGTTTTACCAGCACCATTAGCACCAATGAGAGTAACTACCTCGCCCTTTTGAATAATCAAATTAATCTTTTTTAAAGCTTGGATACCGCCATAATTTACATCAAGTTCTTGAACTTCTAAAATTGTATAATTTAATTTACTATCGGCTTTCATCGGCGGTTTAGAGAAATGTTGATTCAAAACCTAACATACATTAATCATACATTTATTAAAACAGTGCGATGCAGAAAAGCCTTGGCGACTTCCAGTCGCGGCTACACAGACTTGTGTTGAGCGGAGTCGAAATACAAAACCCACCTCCGTGTGTTAAAAATCCTTTTGTTTGACCTGAAAAACCAATGCCAGAATACTGCAATCTTTATGATGTACTATTAATTACTGATAAAGATATCAAGCGTCCTGTGGCAAAAGCAGTAGATATTAGTAGCAAACGACTAATTAATTTAGCTCCCGATGCCTGGTTACAGTGGGTGACACAGCGTCCTGAAGTCGTGGCGAAAGAAATTCTCGGTTCTGAATTTCAGTGGATTAGCCGTGAAACAGATGTGTTGGTGAAGGCATACAGTCCTACTCACGGAGATTTTTTAGTATTAAATGAACTACAACTAAGTTACACAAGACAGATTCCTCTACGGATGAGAGCTTATGCTGCCTTGGCACAAGAACGCTACCGATTGCCAACTTATCCAGTACTGATCAATATTTTGCCGCCTCCATCCACCTTAACTATTGTCAATAGTTACGAACAGGAATTTTTGGGATTACGTGCCATCCAAGACTATCGCGTGATTAATTTGTGGGAAATCGATGCTGAAATAGTGTTTCAGCAACCACTACCATCGTTACTACCCTTTGTGCCAATTCTGCAAGGGGGAGGAGAGGTATCAGTTGTGGAACGCGCATTGCAGGCGCTACGAGCAGATGCACAGTTAAACCAATTAGAATCATTGCTGGCATTTTTTGCTAGCTTTGTTTTAGAAACGCCTTTAGTGCAACAAATGATGAAGTGGGATATGGCAATATTGCGAGAATCGCCTTGGTATCACGAGATTGAGCAAAAAGGTATTCAAGAAGGTGCGCGACGACAGTTAATCCGAGTATTGGAACAACGCTTTGGCGAAATTCCCCATGAGGTAGAAGTAAGGCTTGAGGGCAAAAATGTAGAACAATTAGAAATTTTAATGGATAGCGCGATCGCAGTGAATTATTTAGACGAATTTCTCACAATTATATCTGCGTAAATAGTGTACACACTCCTATTAACGGTAAGTGTGGGTTTTTGTACAACTCCTCTACGAAGACAATACGGTAGTATCAAAGAGTTGCTGAAAACCACTTTTAAGGGTGCGTAAGCCCTTTGTGGCTACCCAAATTCAATAAACGACTGCCCAAATTCAATAAACGACTGCCCAAATTCAATAAACGATTGCCCGAATTCAATAAATGACTGCCCAAATTCAATAAACGACTGCCCAAATTCAATAAACGATTGCCCGAATTCAATAAACGATTGCCCGAATTCAATAAACGACTGCCCGAATTCAATAAACGACTGCCCAAATTCAATATAGGAACTTAGCAACTGGAAACAGTTCTAGCTTTTTTTGCTACGTTTGTTTTAGAGAATACGCTCGTTCAAGAAATCATGAGGTGGGATATGTCTGTATTACGTGAGTCACCTTGGTATCAGGAAATTTTGCGCGAAGGGGAAGCACGCGGGGAAGCACGCGGGGAAGCACGCGGGGAAGAACGTGGGAAAGCAAGCGGGGAACTACGAGGAATACTTTCTGCGATTGAAATTAATTTAGAGTTGAAATTTAGCGATCGCGGCTTACAATTAATGCCACAGATTAATCAGATTCAGGATTTGGAGCGTTTGAAGACAATTTTACGAAATGTTGTCACTGCAAATACTATTGAGGAATTGCAACAGATTTTGTAATTCTCAAGTTAGAGCCTGTCAAGAAACAACTTTTACAATTTATTATCTAGAAAGCTTACTGAGAAAGCATTTCTAGCTCAAAAGAGGCAAGGTTGTTACATGACAAGCTCTTAGTCATCATTCATTTCCCAAATAAGCTTCAATTACAGCTGGATCGTTTCTAACGATAGATGGTTCACCCAAAGCAATCAACTGTCCAAAATCTAACACGGCAATGCGATCGCATAAACCCATAACCAAGGGTACATGGTGTTCAATCAGGACAATTGTCAAATTAAACTGTTCTCGCAGACTACGGATAAATTCACTCAGCTGCTGCTTTTCGTTGGGGTTCATCCCCGCCGCAGGTTCGTCGAGAAGTAAGATTTGCGGTTCTAAGGCTAAAGCGCGGGCAATTTCCAGGCGACGCTGATCGCCATAAGCGAAGTTTTTGGCTTTTTCCTCAGCGCGATCGCTCAATCCCACCATTTCTAATAATTGTAAAGCTTTTCGCCTGCTTTTTTTCTCTTCCCGACGCGCTGGTGGTAATCCCAAAACTCCTGTTAATAGATTACTTTTATTATCTAAATGTCGGGCAATTATTACATTTTCTAGCGCTGACAATTCACCAAATAAGCGAATATTTTGAAAAGTCCGAGCAATACCTAAACCTGCAATTTGATGGGGGCGTAATTGGGAAATATTAGCACCTTGATAGCGCAACTCTCCACTAGAAAGGGGAATAAAAGCTGTAATCAAATTAAACAGTGTTGTTTTCCCAGCACCGTTGGGGCCAATTAATCCAAAAATCTCATGTTGATTGACTGTAAAAGATACATTATTCACCGCCACTAAACCCCCAAAACGGCGAGTTAGTGATTTGGCTTCTAAAACAATGTTATTTGTCATTTGTCACTTGTCATTGGTCATTGGTTATTTGTTATCTTGTCTGCTTGGATGTCTTTGAAATTGATTTTATTAATAGCTTTTTACAGTTTTTCAAAATATCTGGAGTTACAAATCCTTGAGGAAAAAATATAGTTCCTAAGACTATTAATATACCATAGATAATTAATCTACCATCCCGTAAAAACTGGGATAACCAATTGGGTAATCCGGCTATATCGGCGATTCTTCGTAAAACAATTTCTAATAAAACTTTTAATACAATCGCACCTACCACCGAACCTAAAAAAGTTCTAGAGCCACCGATTAGCACAATTGTTAAATAGGTAATACTGGCATCAAAAGTACCTTGTCGAGCATTCCAGGTATTGAGAAAATGAGCGCTAATTACACCTACAATTCCAGCAAGCATTGCTCCGAGAGTAAAGGCTAAAACTTTGTAGTATGTGGGGTTTATTCCCATTGCGCTGGCAGCTAATTCATCTTCGCGGATAGCAATGAATGCCCTACCTGTGCGAATGCGTTCTAAACGGTAAAACAATACCATACTAACTAACAGTAATGGTACAGCAATCCACAAATATTCAATTTGGCTTTGGAAAGGTTGAGGAATACTAAAAATTCCTACAGCACCGCCTGTAATATCTAAATTTAAGGATACAACTCGCAATACTTCTACAAAAGCAATAGTTGCGATCGCTAAATAAATTCCCCGTAACCTTAATGCCGGAATTCCCACTATTACAGCTAATATACCGGAGATTAAACCAGCAATCAACATTTCTAATAAAAGTAATGGAATGGGAAATAAATTATTACTAGATGGAAAAACTTTTGTAGATAAAATCGCTGCAATATATCCACCTAAAGCATAAAATCCAGGACTAGCCAAAGATAATTGTCCAGCCATTAGGGGTAAATAAAGCGATAATCCTAATAAAGCCTCCAATACCATGTAGACTATTGGTGATTCATAAGTAGAGAAAAATTCAGACATTGTAAAGTATTTTGATTAAGCTGTTAATATTTGCTCTGCTGTTAACGCCAGTTCAGGAAAAGTTCGTGACACAATTCGTTCGGAACCTCTAAAATATGTGCGTTGATATTTACCCTCAGCATCTAATAGAAAAACAAACACAGTCGGAACTTTGGGATTTCCCAAATCCTCTCTTGAACCAATTGCCAAATAATCTATAATCCAATATTCTGTAATACCTAACCGTTGATATTCATCTAATTTATCAATGTAGTCATCTTCCCAATTAGTTGATGTTACTTCGATCGCTAGCTGGATGGGTTCTTCAAGTGCAGAATAAGCAGAACGATTTGAGCGCCATACATCTTTATCTATGACACTTACATCAGGCTTGCGTCCTTGTTCGATTCCATTGGCAGTTACAGTTCTAAAAACTGCTGTGTTATTAACTACATAATTTAGGTTTAGTCGTCTAATTTCATCATTTAAACCAAACAAAATAAAATTGGCGACATCATCATGATTTCTAGTTGCACGCACTTCTACAATTTCTTCATCCACAAGTTCATATAAACCTTCTTCTGGACACTGTTCCAAAAAATCATCGAAAGTTAATTTTTGTTTGGTGTATGTTTTCATCTCGCTGCGTCTCTTAAACTTTTTGAATAAACCGACGACCTAGCAAGCCTTGGGGTCTAACTAACAACATGATAAATAATATTCCGTAGGCTACAGCTTCTTTGTAACCGGAATATTCTGCCGGCACAAAAGCTTCAACTAATCCAATGAGTAATCCTCCTAAAACTGCGCCGGGAATACTACCTAAACCACCTAAGACTATTACTGCTAAACCCCGCAACCCAAAGGCGATGCCGAAATATGGCCCAGCAATACTAACACTAGAAGCGACTAAGGTTCCTGCTAATCCTGCTAAGAAACTGCTGATGAAGAATGTGAGGATGATAAAACGATCGCTATTAATGCCTAACAAACTAGCTGTAATCGGATCTTCTGCGATCGCCTGCATTGCTTTACCATACTTAGTTCGATTGATAAAGTAGGTAATAATTGCCACAATTGCAACTGATACAGCAAAAATTATTATCTGAACGGTGCGAATAGGAATTTCCTTTTCTGGAGTACCAAAATTAATCGAAGGTGGTAAATTCCCATAAGTATCTGCGGGGTATGTGTAACTTTCTGCACCTACCAAATACTGGATTAAGTTCACAATTACCACTGCTACCCCCAAGCTGGAAACAACAGTTAGCAAGGGATCAGATCCTTGACGGCGTAAAGGTTGAAAAGCAACCCGTTCCATCACTACCCCAATCAGTCCCGCTAAAGTACTTCCTAAAATCAAGGCTATAGCAAATGGTAATTTTATTGGCAAGGCTGCATTAGCTAGCAAGCCATTAAATCCAAAGTTACCACCCATGAGTGCATAAGTGAAATATGCACCCAAGGTAAAAATCGCGCCATGAGCTAAATTAATGATGCCCAAAATTGAATAAACTAAGGTATATCCCAATGCAAAAATTGCATAGATACTACCAATAGATAATCCGTTCAAAAATTGTTGCAGAAATAGAGTGATATCCATGTTGCAACTATTTTATAAATACAAATTTTCCAGTATTTCCATCTTTATCCATCTTAATTTGGGCGACGTAAAATTCTTTTTGAATCACATCACCTACTGGTGTAAAAGCAATCTCACCTAAAGGAGTATCATACTTCCCAGCTAGTATTTGCTTGTTCAATTCTGTCCGCAGTTTATCAAGAGGTAATGTGCTGATTTTGGTTTTTTTATCCAACTCTTTCAGAGCTTCAACATACACCTGCACCGCCGCAAAAGATTGACCTGTAAATTGGGCTGGTTCTTTCTTATATTGATCAATATAGGTTTGGCGAAATACTTTATTAATCTCACCAGGATATTCAGGACTATAAGCTTGAGCAATCAATACACCATCGCAAAGGGCTTTACAGACTGATAAAACATTGGGTGTATTTAGACCATTACCACCAATAATTATGCCTTTATAACCCAGTTCTCGCAGTTGCCGCACTAAGTTACCACCATCAGCAGCTAGCCCCGAAATAATTACTAAATCTGGTTTTAAGTTAATTGCATTGGTAGCTTGGGCTTGAAAGTCTGTATCAGTAGTTTGGAACTTTTGAACTGTTACTACTTCTAGCCCTTGTTCTTTAACTGCTTTTTGAAAAATCTCTGTTTCTGATTTATTAAATGCGTCATTTTGGGCGTAAAAAACTGCCACTTTTTTAATTTGAGGATTCTGCTTGAGTGCAGCTTTCACGGAATTAGGGGCAACTATAGAAACGGGGGCAGATACACGAGCTACATAATCGCCAATTTCGGGAATTCCGTTTGCGGTATTTGATGCTCCAATAACTGGAACTTTCGCACGTTCGGCAATGGGATCAGCACTAAAAGCTTGTTGTGACAAAGTAGGGCCAACAATACCGACAACTTTATCCTTGTTAATTAAAGTTTGAAAAGCGTTAATTGCTCCAGCTTCATCACCGCTTGTATCTTGGGCTATTAATTTAATCGGAGTGCCATTAATACCACCTTTACTATTGAAATACTTCTCGGCAATTCTGGCTCCCACAAATCCCTCTTGACCGAGTAATGCTACATTACTGGTTTGTGCTAAGGCAATACCGATGGGAATCGCACCCGATGTAGTCGTTGTCTGGGCAGTGTTAGTAGTAGTGTTATTCGGAGTGCTATTTGGAGTAGTTGTCACAGAGCTACCGCCACCACCACAGCCTGTTAGTAGCAAAGCGCAAGTTGATAATAATGCTGTTGTCTGAGCGATCGCGTTGTTCATCGTTAAATAATCATGTAGTTATTAGATATTCGGCAAAAGCTCATAGTAATCTTGATAATCTGCAAACCAAATGACGCAGATTTATACTTTTGCACGAATTCTATTAAATCATTCTTATTTCACCATGCAAAGACAAATATTCAAAGTGCTGCTAAATACAAATTATTATAATTAGTAATGATTTTATCATTCCGCATCAGTTTAGTTGAATCCTAAGTAAGCACTTTTAAACCCCTTTTTCGCTACCAGGTAATCCTTTAGGTTCGTAGTGACGGCAACCGTTACATGGGCCGTCGGGATTGACAGCACAACGCATATAACCAGAGCGGGCATTAAATTTGCAGCTGATGTCGCCAATTAGATAACCTACCCCTTCTAAATAATAGCGATCGCTTTCAATCGGTCTAAGGTTTTGCCGTCCCTGCACTACTGAAAAATTCATGGCTGCTTGCCTCATCCGTAGGCGCGATCGCTCATGGGTTTTGCGGATCGCCCACAGAGAAATCAGGGACGGTAAAAAACCAACGGCAATTACTAAAAGTGTCTTTAACACCTTCTTTTTACCTCTTCTGTGCGCTGATTGATTGTCCCTGATGTTGCACTCTGGTTTACGGAAGTGCAAATATTAGGGCAGTTTTGCCTAATTGCAACCATAGTTGGTGGCGATTAGCAATGGCAGTGTAGTATTTAGCAATTTTAACGAAGAAGTTCCTTCTGCCACTTCAATCAGCATAACTGTTACAACCCCAGGCGTGAACTGCCGTTGAATGTTGATAATTTTAAGATTTGTTGACTAATACCTTTTTACAAAAGTGTCTTGTGTCAGTCTCCGCCCCATTCTTGTTTTTTCTGTGTCGCTGCGATGCTAATCTTTTTTTGGTTTGCTGACGAAGTTGCTGTGCTAGCAGTGCAGCTTCCCTTTCGGCTCGGAATAAATCAACTTTTCGCGTCGTCAAAATAAATGATTCGTCGGGTTTTCGTTTCACCCAAGGGACACTAATTGCGAAATACTGACAAATTTGTTTACCTAGCTCCTTCTTCAAGAGTGGGTAACGTTTTTGACTATTCAGTGTGTTAGCGATCGCTTTCAACTCCAATATCGCTGCTTCCAACTCTCCCGCCATCTGATTGATACGCTCTACTTGTGTTATCAAACGCTCCCGTTCACTGATGATTTTTTCCTGTTGGGGTTGCAGTGGCACTATTGCAGTAGTTACAGGTGTAGGCTGCAACAGCGAGACTTTCAGCAAAATGGGCTTTTTGTGCGTGTCTAAGATTTGTTTCATACTACCTCAAGTAAGGCTAGCTGACTTTTAAGGCATTTTAGCAGTAAATTAGTATATTTGTACTATAAATTTTTTATACGAGATTTAATCTGAGAAATTCTGATTAGGACTTATACAAAACTACACGTGCTTAGGGGTAATTCACTTAGAGCCTAAAAGCTATTTATACTACCTATATGTTTGCGTAAGTCATGTTACTGTATAAGGGCAAAAGGCTGACCAGCGCTGATAATATTTTTATAGAATTCATATTTAATTTTTGACAAAATGAGATTAAGAATATACCAAATAGCTGATACCGAAGAAATTATGAAATTGTTCTACGATACTATTCATGAAGTGAATATTCATGATTACACACAAGAACAAGTAGATGCTTGGGCACCAGCAAATATGGATATCGACCTTTGGATTAAAGGTTTAGGAAGTAAGTTTACTTATGTAGCAGAGGAGAATGATAAAATTATCGGTTTTGGGGAATTAGAGGCTAATGGACATATTGACCGTTTTTACTGTCATAAAGATTTTCAACGAAAAGGGATTGGTAAAAAAATCCTAGAGCAGCTTGAATCCAAAGCAAAAGCTTTAGGAATTGAAAAGTTATTTACAGAAGCTAGTATTACAGCTAAACCGTTTTTTGCAAGCCAGAATTTTATTGTCGTGAAACAGCAAGAGGTGGAACGGAGAGGGCAAAAGCTGATAAATTTTATTATGGAAAAATCAATTTAATAATTAAGTAAATTACTTATACAAGATTGACTTAAATCCACTGATAGAATTAAATTTCTTTTCAAATCTCTGAATTAATTTTAAATTGCAATTTTTCTCGTAATTGTTGTGCTTGCTGATAAGCTTCTGTCTGCCCTTTATTTGAATTGTATAATTCTGCTGGTTCCAAAGGCTGAATATAGTAACGCAAGCGAGTTCTCATTGCCCAAATCCCCATTGAAGGAAACAGAATTAAGGCAAACATCAAAGGCGATACAGGTAAAAATGGTAATTTGACTAGTCGTTGCAATTTCTGGAAATTAACAGCCCAGGGATGTAAAAACTCACTCCCGATGCAAACTATTGGGAGAATGGGAATATGATAGCGATCGCTCAATTTAACAAAACTCACATCAAATTTTTCTAGTTGATAGCGTCTTTTCCAGCCTTTCAGAGGGCCGCGGATACCTTCGGGTGCATATAAAATAATTTTATCTTGGGCCATAGCTGCCTCAAAATCATCTAATTCGGCTCGCACACCACCCAAAACCTGCGACCATCTAGGTGGTAGCCACCAAATAACCCAAGGATGATCAAATAATACTGGATTTGCTACGGGTTGTACCACCCATCCTCTAGCTTCACTTAATAAATAACCCAAAGTCAAAAAATCCCAAGGAAAACTCATCCCTGCGTGATTCATTGCCACAATCAATGGCCCTGTTTGCGGCAAGTTTTCGACTTGTTTTAATTTTCCCCGAAAATAGTATTTGACGATGGGGCCGAGAACTTCTTGGCGAAAAGCTTGTTGATATTTGGGATCAAATTCACCCAGTTCTTCTCGGGGTGAACGGAAACCAAGACGCAACCAGCGAATCAGCATCGCTAGATAAAATCCACCAGGAATTAAAAATAATCCATATTCGGGCCAATTCCAACCATCTCTGTCGGTATGATAGTGCTGCCAATGGCGGTTAAATAAAATTAGCCAGCCTGGAGGATACCAAAGACAAAACCAATCAAACCAGCTAAATATATAGCCTTCACCTGGTGCATTCTCCAGTTGAGTATCGAGGACGTTTTGGGAGTGTTGATTAATCAAAACGGTTAAAGTTCAGGCAAACATTTGATTAAAATTGCATTATAGCTTTATAGTTTTGCCATTAGTATCTGACTAAGGTTGAGGATATCTGAAACACTACTGACAAAAGGTTTGGAGAAATTATCCTGTTGGAATAAGCAAGCAGTGATTACGTTGGGAGCATCCCAATTTTTCAAAAATTCACGGAACTAAGGCACAAACCCTTTATAACTGTCTTCCCTCTGCGAGACGTTGTGCTAATGCGTTTAGTTTCTTTATTCTCTGATTGCGCTCAATAGAATATTGCTCAATAGAATATTTATGATGTAAAAAACTAAGTTGTGTATGAAGCATAGCAATTTAACGTTCTATAAATTTGCAGGAATGCCTAATGCTTGAAAATCATCAAATTGCTTGAAAATTATACTATTGTGGCATTACACAGCAATAAAATTTAATATTTATTTTATAGTTAGCTTGTTTGATCGCACAACCTTACAACAGTGAGCATTCATCAGAACTGTGGCAGAGGAGTTCAATCAGTGAATAACAAGTAATGAAGACTAATAAATAACATTCGTGTTTCGCCAAAAGATGAAGTTGATAACAACTAATGATTATTTAAATTCTTCCTCAAGTTGGAGCCAGATGGCAAGACACTTGTCCTAATCTTCCTATTATGGAACTAAAAAAGCCACTAAAAATTTCAGATTTAATCCGTGAACTTCGGCAGCAACTGGATCTTTCTCAGGAAAAATTTGCAGCCAAGTTGGGAGTTTCCCTGCGAACAGTCAATCGCTGGGAGAACGGATCTACAGTGCCTTCACAGATGGCACTAAAGCTGATTGAAGAAATGTTACAAAAGATGGGCGAACCAGGCAAAAGATTACTGAACGAGTATCTCCCCAAAGCGAAGCGATGGGAGGACTCTTAAGATGATGTTGAAAGTATCCGAAAAATTTTTGATGATGCGCTCTTGGTTACTAACTTATGGCGTGATGATTTTGGCAGTCATAGCGGCGCTGCTGCTGACACAACTATTGCTACCAGTTTTTGATCCGAGCGTATTTACATTATTTTATGCAGCTGTGGCAGTCAGTGCCTGGTACGGCGGCATGAGACTTGGAGTATTAGCGATCGCATTATCTGTTACAACTGCGCTATATTTTTTGCTGGAGCCAGTCTACTCGTTCGATTTTCTCAGCCTAAACGTTTTAGTACAATTAACCACATTCTCACTCGTATCCTTCTTAATTACCGCCCTCTCTTCAGAGTTGCGAACTGCCAGACGCAAGGCCGAGACAAGCCTGAAATTGTTGCAAAATAGCGAAATGCGGTTTAGCAGACTCGCAGAATCCAACATTATTGGAATGATTGTTACTGATATTAAGAACGGTTCGATTATAGAAGCAAATGATGCTTTTCTAAAAATGGTCGGCTATACGCGAGAAGATTTGTCTGCTAACCAAATGAACTGGCGTGAAATTACCCCACCTGAGTATCTTCTATTGAGTGAGCGTTCAGTGGAAGAACTGAGAACAACCGGAGTCTGTAAACCCTTTGAGAAAGAATATATCTGCAAAGATGGTACAAGAGTTTGCGTTTTGCTCGGTTCTGTCCTTGTACAAGAAACAGAAGAAACTGTCATTGGCTTTGTTGTTGATTTGAGCGAACGCAAACAAACTGAACACATCTTGCGGGAGAAGGAAGAACGTCTGAGGTTAGCTAACGAACGTTTTCAGTTAGCAGCATCGGCGGTAAATTGTCTTATTTATGACTGGAATATAGAACAGGATACTGTTGACAGAACCGATGGTTTAACCAGAATTTTGGGCTATTCTCTCGATATTGCAGAACCAACAGGTAGTTGGTGGCGTGAACTTGTGCATCCAGAGGATTTGCAGCGTGTAGAAGAGGAGGCGGCGATCGCTTTGGCAAATAGCGATCGCTATACTGCTGAGTATCGCATTCGCAACCAAGATAACCAGTACATCTATGTACTAGATCAAGGAATAGTGGTGCAACGGGATGCTGATGGAAAACCAGTACGCATTATTGGCAGCACTACAGATATTAGCGATGTCTACGACGAGCTTCACTTACGCAAGCAAGCCGAGAAAGCAGTCCAAGAAAGTGAAGAACGACTCAGAAGTTTTGTCAAAGCAAATATAGTTGGCATTATCTTTGGTGATGTGAATGGTAGTATCACTGAAGCCAACGACGAGTTCTTAAGAATTGTAGGCTATACCCAAGCAGATATCCAGGCAGGCAGACTACGCTGGAGTGATATTACGCTTCCTGAGTATCAATATTTAGATGAACTGGCTATTGCCGAGGCAACAGTAAAGGGAACCTGTACACCTTATGAGAGAGAATGTATTCGCAAAGATGGTTCTATTGTCCCAGTTGTCGTTGGCTACTCCCTTTTAGGAGAATCTGGGCAGAAATCAGTTGCATTTATTCTTGATATTAGTGACCTCAAACAAGCTAAAAAAGCGTTGAGTCAGAGTCAAGAGCAATTTCAAGCTTTTATGGACAATATTCCCGCCGCAGCATGGATTACGAATGCAGACGGGCGTATACTTTACCTCAGTCCAACTTACCTGAGCATATTCGATGTAGCAACCAAAAAAGCGATTAATAAAAATATTTTTGACCTATATCCAGCCCAAATCGCTCAACCCTTACTTGATAACATTAGAATAGTTGCCCAGACGAATCAGGTTGTTGAAACTATTGAGTCTGCCCCACGCACAGATGGCACTCTAGGGGAATTTTTGGTATATAAATTTCCCATTGCAAATGCGACAGGGCAACGTCTAGTAGGAGGGGTTGCAGTTGACATCACCGAACGCGAACGCATCCTTCGTGAACGCCAGCTTGCGGAACTTGCTTTGCAAGAGCGCAGTAAAAGGCTCAAACTGCTCTCTGAAACCACCAGTGATTTGCTTTCAACCGAGCGTCCGTTGGATTTAATGAACAGTTTGTTTAGTAAACTCTCGGCGCAAATGGATTTGCATTTTTACTTCCACTATCTAATTGAGACGCACGAAAATAAGCAAAAACTTCGGTTAGTAGCTTGGAATGGTATTACTGATGAAGTATTTCAAGCAATTGAATACCTGGAATTGAATCAAGGGATGTGCGGACTAATAGCGCAAGAACGCCGTCAAATTGTCGTCAATGATGTGCTGAACTCTATTCATCCAAATGCCCACATCCTCCAATCTTTAGAAATTACAGCTTATGCAGGTCAACCGTTAATTGCTCAGGGAAAGCTGCTTGGTGTCCTCTCCTTTGCTAGTCGCACCCGTACCCACTTTACCTCTGGGGAGATTGATCTACTACAAGCAACCTCAGATCAGATAGCAGTTGCTTTGGAACGTGCGGAGTTAATGACTTCGTTACAGCGACGCAAAGAAGAATTGATCCAAGCGAACCGGATTAAAGATGAATTTTTGGCGGTTCTTTCCCACGAACTTCGCACGCCGCTAAACCCGATTTTGGGATGGTCAAAGTTACTGCAAACTAAAAAGTATGATGAAGCAACCACCACTCGCGCTCTCGAAACCATTGAGCGCAATGCCAAACTTCAGACTCAACTAATTGAAGATTTACTGGATGTCTCTCGCATTTTACAAGGTAAACTGAGTTTGAATATTACTCATGTAAATCTGGAAACTGCGATCGCATCTGCAATAGAAACTGTGCGTCTAGCCGCCCAAGCCAAATCTATCAATTTGCAATTTACGATTTTAGATTTTGGATTAGAAAATTCTCACAGAAATTTAGAATCTATCGATTTTAACAACCAATCTGATAATCTCCAATCCCAAATCCAAGTTGCGCTTCCAGCACCTCAAAGGTGCGATGCAAAATTCCTAGTAACTGGTGATTCTGGTCGCTTGCAGCAAGTTATCTGGAATTTACTTTCCAATGCGATTAAGTTTACGCCTCAAGGTGGAGAGGTAGAAATTAGTTTACAGTCTGTTGGTTCTCAGGTTCAACTTCGAGTCAGTGATACAGGTAAGGGAATTAGCCCAGATTTTTTACCATTCGTATTTGACTATTTCCGACAAGCTGATGGTGCAACTACCAGAAAATTTGGGGGCTTAGGATTAGGATTAGCTATTGTTCGTCACATCGTCGAGCTACATGGAGGCACAGTTAAGGCAGAAAGTTTAGGTGAAGAACAGGGAGCAACTTTTACAGTCATGCTACCAACGATTAAGATTCACCCAGATAGCCACCAGATTCGTATACAGCCTGATGATTTACCCAATCTAAATGGGGTTAAAGTTCTGCTTGTGGATGATGAGCGTGATACGCGAGAGTTAATTGCTTTCATTTTGGAGCAATCTGGCGCGGTGGTAAATCAAGCAGCATCGGCTATGGAAGCATTACAAACTATGCCTCAGTTCCAACCAAATTTGCTGTTAAGCGACATTGGAATGCCCGAAATAGACGGTTATATGTTGATGCGCCAAATCAGAGCGATGTCAGCAGAACAAGGAGGGACAATTCCCGCGATCGCTCTTACAGCTTATGCTGGTGAGGCTGACTACCAACAGGCAATCGCTGCCGGATTTGGGCAGCATATCACCAAACCTGTAGAGCCAGCTAAATTAGTTCGAGCGATCGCTAATCTAATTTATGAGGGGTAGTAGTCTGTCTCATTAATTTTACTAGGTTTGTAGTAAGCACTTTAGTGCTTGAATATTTGAGGACTAAAGTCCTCACTACAAGTGTATTCACCACTCATAACTAATGCTATAGACCACTAGTAGTGGTTCATCGCATTAGTTATGAGGGTTAAAAAAACGAACCGCGAAGACGCGAAGTACACAAAGGAAGAGAAATAAAGAATGAGTTCACCCAGCAAAATTAATGCGATAGACCAGTAGGTAGGGGTGAAGTTTTTGACTAATGACTAATTTTGAGAATTTGCTTCAATTTTGCTTAACCAAATTACTAGGTCATCTGCATGAATTTCTATCTCACTTCCTAAAGTTTTTACATACAGCAGTCCCTTACTAATGGTTAAATCTAGGATTGGATACCATGAATCTCTTGTCTGGATTAAAAGATCTGATGTAATTCCTCGTTGTAAAGTATTCTTGCGATATTTCCACCAAGCTCGCCATAAAAGGACAGATTTAGTACATTGCAAGCTATAGTCTTCAGGGATTTGGCAGTATTGATAGTGATAGAAGCCACGACTATCTATGTTTCCTCTAAGGAGATAATTATATTCTGGCAAAGTCTGATTCAGTAATTCCCAATGGGATGAATTAGACAAAATCAAGAATTCCGTTTGTGTGGTATTTAGTTGGGCAGTGGCAATTATGCCTTCAGCCTTTTTTTCCAGACGGTTAGTATTATAAATTGTTTGTGCTGTTAAGGAACGATTTGCCAATAAAATATCTTTTTTCTGGATAGAGCTGCATACGAACTCTCGAACTAAATCTAAATCAGACAACATAAAATTGTTTATACTAAATCAAATAGTGTTGTAACTTCTTTAACGCTCTGTATTTAGTAATTACACTAGTGTCATCTGTCGACCCGGATAATTCTCGACTTGATTTATACTTACTTGATTAGTTGGCTCAAAGCTTTTTCGGCACAGCAAATACACATCAATATCTTTCAGTTAAGCCAGAAGTCCTCTGTAGGTAAACCTTAGCGTAGCGGGGTGCCCAAGCTGCGATCGCACTCACTTACTAACTGCGCCAAAATATACGGTAATATTCGCCCTTTTGGGAAAAACCACTCGTTCAAAATACTAATATCACTGCTGGGTTGAAGTGTGCGCCGTGAATATACCCTAAAGAGTCAATCAACTTCATGGGTATAATTAAATTGTATTTATTTTTAAATGCCTCAGTAATAACTTTAATTACTTGAGGCTTTTACTTTGCGTACTTGCTTGGCCCAACTGTACGCCAAATGTTGGAAAGTCGAAACCATCCTGCTTATTTACACTTGCCGCTAATGGCAGCAGGGACGCATAGATTAAATTACGCGACGATTATTTATTGCAAAGGGGATAAAAGCCCGCAGCAATTAAATAAGCATCTTAGCAGGGTAGGGTTGCATGAATTAGATTTTGAATAAGGTTATGCTATTTTCATTGTGAGGCAGAGACTACAGCTTCCGGTTGATAGCGGATACCCGCTTGCTTGAAGCGATGTAAAGCCTCACCCAAGCGATCGCAGTCGGCAATCAAACTGATCCTTACATAACCCTCACCCGCAACCCCAAAGGCATTACCTGGAGTCAGAACAACACCAGTTTGTTGCAACACGTTCAAGGCAAAATCAGTGGAACCCATACCAACGGGACACTTCACCCAAAGATACATTGTCGCCTTGGTTCTGGGGATATCCCAACCCAACTCTCCTAAGCCGTCAATCAGGAAATCACGGCGGGTACGGTAGCGTTGTTGTACTTCGTGCAAATAGACATCTGGCAATTGCAAGGCGGTTTCGGCTGCTTTTTGCAAGGCAGAAAAAATACCGTAATCCAAGTTAGTTTTTAGTGTCCGCAAACCTTGAATTACATGGCGGTTCCCCACCACAAAACCAACGCGCCAACCAGCCATATTATAGGTTTTAGATAAGGTGTGGAATTCTACACCGATATCTTTCGCGCCGGGAATTTCTAGCAAGCTAGTGGGTTGATAACCATCAAAAGCTAACTCGGCGTAACATAAATCATGCACCAGCAAAATTTCATATTTGCGGGCAAAGGCGACGATTTCTTCAAAGAATTCGCGGGGGGCTGTGGCAGCAGTGGGATTGCTGGGATAGTTGAAATAGAGAATTTTAGCTTGTCTGGCAACCTCGTCAGGAATGGCAGCTAAATCGATTAACCAGTCATTTTCGGGTTTGAGAATCAAACTGTGGATTTTGCCGCCTGCGATCGCCGGGCCGCGAAAATGGGCGGGATAAGCTGGGGAAGGAACCAAAACTAAATCACCAGGGTTAACGTAGGCGATCGCTAAATGGGTTAATCCTTCTTTAGAACCTAGCAGTGGCAAGGCTTCGCTATCAGGATCTAAAACCACACCATAACGGCGATGATACCAATTAGTGATCGCCCGACGAAAACTAGCAGTACCTTCAAAGGGCGGATAACCGTGATTGGCAGGATCTTTCAAGGCTGCGATCGCCGCTTCTACAACTGGTGCTGGTGTTGCACCATCGGGGTTTCCCATACCCAAGTCAATTAAATCTAACCCTTGTTCCCGTGCTTTCGCTTTTAGTTCATCTAAACGGGCAAATACATAAGGTGGTAGTTTTTGTATGCGTTCTGCTGGGACAATCCAATTTAAACTCATTCTTCAACCTCGTCAGTGATTCCCTTGGGCGAAACTCGATTCATGTCTTTACTATCTATAGGTGCAGTGGTGGAAACCATTGCTGCCATCAACTGTTCTGGCGCTACTTTAAACGGTAGTCGATGGATGTCAGAATTAGGAACTAGAGCAATTTCGGCGGCTGTTTGTAACTCCCCTAATGTAATATTGCCCAATCCCAAATCACTTAATTTTTGGGGTAGTCCAATTTCTGTATAGAACTTTAACAACTGTTGTCGTGCTGATGCTGCTAGTTGATTGCCTTGTAGCATTTCTTCTAAACGCAGTTGCACCAAAATTCCAAAAGCGACTTTTTCGCCATGAATACTGCCATGTCCTGAAATATGAGTTAAACCATTATGCACGGCATGGGCAGCAACTGTGCGACACTGCGCCCCTCCAAGTCCTCCAACTACCCCAGCTAATAAAACACTTGCGTCTACGACTTCTCGCCAAACTTCACTACCTGGTTCCTTCAAGGCGGCGGCTGACTTTTGCAAGAGGATATCTCGCAAAACTCTTGCTTGTTGCACCGCAGCAATAATTAAGGTGTCTTGCAAATGCCCACTGCTAACAGAGGCTTCATACCATTTAGCGATCGCATCACCAATTCCAGCTACTAATGTCCGTTGTGGTGCAGTTTGAATCAAGTCATAATCGAGTATTAGTAAATCGGGACAACGAGACAACCCGACATCGTAAAGAAATGCCCCATTTTCCGAATAGACATTCGACAAGGCACTCCAAGCGGCACAGGTAGCCCCTGATGTCGGAATTGTCACCACTGGCAACTGTAATTGCTGCGCGAGTAATTTCGCTGTATCTAAGGCTTTGCCGCCACCAAAACCAATAATCACATCAGCTTTATGTTCTTTTGCCTTCTTCTGTAAAGATTTCAGGCTAGCTTCGCAGCAATCTGGACTGTATGAAGCTTGGACAGGATGTAACTGTTGCGTTTCTAAAACTGGTTGCAAATTCTTTCGGCTGATGGCGAGAGTAGAATCACCTGCCACAACTAAGGGACGACTTCCCAAACAGGCAATCTCTGCTGCGGCTGCTTGCAATACCCCAGAACCACGGATGACTTTTGCCGGGGCAACTGTGAGCGTAAATAATGAACTAGAGGTTTGAGTAGACAAAGAAGGTTGAGTAGAAAGTTGATTAGACATATAATCTAGTTTGCCAAAACCTTGATATTTCTTAATCTAATAGACTTGCAACTAAAGATACTTGTTGCCATCTGGTAACAAACTTGCATCTGAGTCAACTAGGTTTTAACCGATCTAATCGCTAACTGGTTAAGCCATTTAACGACGTTGCTTGAATCTGTGATGTCCATTAGCCTGAAATTCCGAACTATCAAAGTTTTGAATAACCGTATGATTAACTAACATTACCACTCTCAGATTCTCAAGAAAAGTGATTGAGAACTGAATCGTCTGTCGATGGTCATTTCAGCAATGGATAGCTGCATAAGGGTTACAGATAGATGTCCACTCCCACAGCGTTGCATTTAGATGCAAAAAATTGTAAAAATGTCAATAGTGGGAATTAGAATAACAACCCACAAATCACAACTGTCAGTATCCATTACCCGTAGGCTGATCGATCTTTTTCCACAGTATAATCACGAAAGTGTGAATATCTTAATCTAATCATAACTATTAATGTATCTGTAAATACAAAATAAATTATGTCATTCTGATAACAAGCATTGGATTGGGAATTGGGAATTGGGACAAGGGGAAAGACTTGTTTCAAGTTCTCACCTCTTGTCCCCTGCCCCCTGCCCCCTGCCCCCTGCCTCTTTCCCCATTCCCTTAAACGTTAGATTTTGGCAATTGGGCGAACTTGTCTGTGTAAATTTCCACTGTGACTGGTGAATTTTGATGAGAAACTAGCGATCGCTTGGCCTCACCTAAGTAAACTGGTACAGAAACCCCTGTTTCCGGGTGGATAATCACGCGGGCGCGAACTGTCAACTTGTCGTCTTCTCGTGTACCAGAACGACCATAAGAAAATAGATTACTAGCTGCTTGACGTAAAGTTGCTTCTAATTGCGTAGGTGTAATTTTGGGCGATGTAGTAATAACCGCTTGTGTTGAGCCATTGTCATAAACTAGAGTGTACTTAGTTGCTCCTGGAATCACAGCCCGACTCAAGGGGACTATCGACAGTGCAAATAAACCACCTGTCAGCACCAGCATAAAGCCAGTCGTACCCACCAACCGAAAGCGGATGCCCCATTTGAGAATAAAAGCCAAAACTGTTAAGGCAGCGAATGCCAAGGTAGCGATACCTGACCATTGGGTGTACTGAAGAAAGTTAGCTGTTGTGAGCATAAGGTAGGTTATGGATGCGTCTTTTTTTTCGTCACCGACATACCCATTTTACCGAGAGCTTACACCATAGGGGTTGCTGTAATTCACTTCGGTTAGAGAAACTTGTTTGTCATTGATTTTTATAATACATAAAAAACCTCATTAACCTTATTTATATTGGTAGTAATGCAATAGACATCTCCAGAAATTAAATATGCGTTACCCAGAAACTTTGTAGAGACGTAGCAATGCTACGTCTCTACATTCTTTTTTGGAGATGTCTAATAGGGTTTGAAAACAGATTAGTCACATCTAAATTACTGTTGAGCGCAACCTTGATTAAAAATAAATGTAAAGAATAAGCATTTACCGTTTGGTTTATCTTTCAAGACTCAAAACGATATTTAAAACGGGCTAGTCCTAAAAGAATATCAATAATTATAAAAATACAAAAGGGCATCTACAAGAGATGCCCGTCATGCAGGAAAAACCCAAAGGGTTGTCCCTACACCTTCCCAACAATCAGCAACAGTGACTAATTAGGTATTAGTCACACTCACAGACGTGAATATAGTAATCTTATTAACTTCAAACTCTCAATGCCCCCAGTGCATACACTGAAAATTAACTGATGGTATTGTAGGTTGCTGTTGATCATTTCCTAACTAATTTGAACCAGATGTAAACCTGTCTTGTTCGTTATAACGATGTAATACGCCACAAATGGCAGCTAAAACTAACCATGAAATTACATTCAAACGGAAATCGAAGAGGGTTACATCTACTGTATTCAATAGAACCCATCCCACAAAGGCCAGAAGATAACTAAAATATATCAATCTATCTTCTGTTTTTATATATTTTGGCTTGCGTAGTAATTGGATACCTGTAATCAAAATCCAACCAAGTAAGGCACAAAATAAAAAAGTACTAGGAAAACCAGTTTCAGCAGATAACATCAAAAACAAGTTATGGGGATGACCTAAGGGAATCTGCGTCTGCGCTTTGTAGAGTCCACTAAAACTGCGTAATCCCCAACCAGTCCAAGGATGTTCCTTGGCTAAAGACCAGGCAAACTCCCATTGAGTTTTTCGCATTAAAGCGACTGGTCGATCTGGATACATATCGTCATTTAACCTTGCCCAAAAGAAGGCAGGAACTATCCGGCGAAAAATTTGAGCGACTGGCGAGGGAGCAAAAGCTGCCAAAAGTACGCTAGAGACGATCGCAGCGACACCACCCACAAGAATGCGCCAGCCTAGGTAGAGTGCATAAGCTAAACAGGCAAAAATAGCGATCGTCCAGCCATTGCGTGAGTTAGTGAAAATCAAGGTAATGAAATTTGTAATCACCGCAACGGTTAAGAAGATAAAGGGGAATGGGGAGTGGGGAGTGGGAAGTGGGGAATGGGAAGTGGGGGATGAGGGAGAATTATTGAATAAGTCTCTCCTTTGTTTCTTCTCTATGCCCCATCCCCAATGCCCCATGCCCCATGCCCATTGTTCTAGCCACAACCCTAAGCTAAGGATGAAAACTATTGTTAGATAAGCGGCAAAGGTGTTAGCGTGCAAGAAAAATGAGGCTATGCGACCCGGCGGATTTCCTCCTGGTGCGATCGTCCAATTCAACACAACCCACAAAATCTCTAATTTCAAACTCCAGCCTAAAAATAACTGTCCCAAACCAAGAACTACCACTGGTATGGAACCGATCACAAAAACCCAAGACATTTGGCGCAATTGGACAAATGTTTGAATTAAAGCGCTATGGGCAACGAAAAGTAAAAAGAATGGTAACAAATTAAATAAGCCAAGGAAAGCTGCTGTTTTGTCATCGGCAAATCCAGCACTTACGATTAGCAACAGACTCAAAAGGGCAAATCCCCAGTTGAGGGGGCGACGATTAATTTTTCGGGATTGTTTCAGCCAAGTTATTAATGAGACAAAACCAATAGTCACAGCCCCCAAAAATGGACTCAATGGGAAGATTAACAATGCCCATAGAGAGTAGTTCCAAGAAGATCGCCAGCGAGACTTGAAATAATTAGAAACCTTGTTCAAGCTGGCTCCCAACATTCCTCACGAGTGAGGCGAATTTGAGCTAAGGCGAAAATAGTAGGAATGATCCGACCATAGTTAGTGGCGATCGCTCTCCACCCTAAATCTGCAAAAAACCAAGTCCACATCATTGGCCCAATCACGGCAAACATGGTGCGGGCTGCCCCATAACGAGCAGCACTCACTGTCATACCCCGTTGCGCCATTTGCATAGCTACATAGCTTTGAAATTGCGTTGCAGCAGCTTCTGTGCCTGTAATTGCCGCTTGTTTAGCTACTTGGTATGTAGCAAAGTGGATGGCAAATTGACGGGCAATTTGCTTAAGTACAAGTGGCTGGAGAAGTGAAGTAACCGCGATCGCACTACCGCCTTTGAAAAGCAACCCCAAGGGGTCAGGCTGCAATAAAAGTGGTAACGGTTCTTTTAGTTCTGATTGCATAAGGTGACGCTGCACTCTGAGAGTCAATTTTTGCTTTTCCTGTTCAGGTAATTTTTTCCACACCTGTCCTAGCAGATGTAAAAATACTTCTGCTTCTAAATCAATAGTTGGCAGCTGATGAGAATAGGGAATTTTTAGATACTTACATACTTGAACTAAGGCTTGTCGGTAAGTTACCTGGCCTGTGCGTCCCCGTAATACTGTCATTCCATCTGCCGCTAAAAAGCGAAAGCGTCCCTCTAGTGAATCTAACCAAGCTTTACGGTCTTGGCTTTGCACTTCGATGGGTTCGGGTGTGTGTACATAGTCTAGGGGATTGAACTTACGACTAAATAAAATTGCCGTTAAATCTTGCAATTCTTCTTCGGTCGCTAACTCTAGCGCCGCCCTCATTTCATCCAATTTCCCTTCCTCCCTTCCGTGCAGCTTTCTGTACCTTATTCTACTATTAGCTATTTTGTCCTTTGTTATTCGTCCTTGGTCATTTGTTGAAGAAGGCAGGAGGCAGGAGGCAGAGGGCAGAAGGTTCAATTTAGGAGGGGTCTCTTACAAAGTGCGGTCTTGGGGAGACCCCTCCTAAATTGAGACCACCAAATTGAAAATTTGGTGGGGGTCTTAAACCCAAGTTCAGTTTGGTCACGGGCAGAGAGCAGAAAACAGTATTCCTTCTGCCTCCTGCCTTCTGCCTTCTGCCCTCTGCCTTTTTTGATAAATAATGACTAAGGACAAATAACAAAGGACTATGGACTCATGACTGATATTGCAGTGATTGGTGCCGGAATGGCCGGTTTAGTCTGCGCCCAGCAATTAAGTCAAGCTGGATATTCTGTGCTAGTGGTGGACAAGTCCCGTGGTTTGGGTGGAAGATTGGCTACACGCCGCTTGCATGGAACTTGGGCGGATCATGGGGCTTGTTACCTGAAGCCAAAGGGTGAATTATTTAGACGTTTTGTGGAGATATTGCGATCGCGCCATATCCTCGAAGTCTGGACAGAGGAGGTTTACGAACTCACAGCAGGCGCTCCTTTATCTGAACCGAAAAACCGCAGTCCGCGATATGTTGCACCTGCGGGAATGAGTGCGATCGCTAAATCCCTCGCTCCAGGGTTAGAAATATTACTGAATCAACGTGTGATTGCTATTACCCCAACTTCCGAAAAGAGTTGGCGGATCACTCTTGAATCTAGCAACGAAGAATTAACTGCAAAAGCTGTAGTTGTCGCCATTCCTGCACCCCAAGCGGTGATGCTGTTGGAATCTTTGAGTGAAGGTGTATTAGATACAGCTTTTCTTGATAACTTGCGTTCTGTAGAATTTTATCCTTCCATTAGTGCGATCGCTGGATATCCTCTCACATCCCAACCACTCCCTCAGTGGAAAGCTCTAACTTTTGTAGATGATGCTGATTTAGCATGGATTGGTTTAGACAGTAGCAAGCGTCCTAACCCTCAACAACCACATTTTGTGGTACAAAGTAGCGCTGATTTCGCCCAACGCCATCTAGAATCTCAGGATTTAGAACCTGCTGGAAAGCTAATGTTGCAACGAGCAGCTGAATTGTCCCTTCCTTGGCTGAACACTCCCGAATGGATGCAGGTACATCGTTGGCGTTATGCCTTTCCTAGCCGTCCTTGGCACGAGGCTTTTTTGTCTGCCGAAACTCCTTTACCTTTAGTTTGCTGTGGTGATTGGTGTGGCGGCAATCTTGCCGAAGGTGCGATGCTTTCTGGATTAGCGGCGGCAGATGAAATTAATCATCAGCTGGGTCATCTACCTTTAGACAATGTGAACTTTTTCAACGTTTTTGTCTGATCATTTCATCAGTGGCTAGACTGATTTTGCGCTCTAGTGAGTCGCTATTTATCTGACTTACTAAATTAATGTGCAACAAATAAGTTTTTTAGATGAAACAGCAAATTTTTTAGCAAACGCAAAATGTGATGTAATTTACCAACAAAGCTTACTTCATTAAAAACTTGTTCATAATTCAAGATTTTTGTTGCCGTTAACTTTGATCCCCTAGCCTGGGTGCTGCGTTTTATGTAGATTTCTGCATTTGTGTCAGAAATTTGAAATAATTAGGATTATAAATATAAAATGTCGCTCACCTACCAGCATATTGGATGCTGTTTTAATAAGTAATGCTGTGAATCAGTATAAACTTTAACTAAAATAAGCAAAGCCAAATGTTTGATATTAAACCAAGATAAAAGGCTAGTTACAGGGTTTATTGCATCTATCAGTTGAATTACTTTTAACTGATTTTCATCTAAAAAATTTGTTTTCTCCACCAATCATTGACTGGAATTAAAAAAGGAGTTTAAAAATTATGAAAACGGTAGTTAATTTAACACAGCAATCAGTAGTAGGAGAGATTGAAAGCGTTTTGGATACATATCCATACCATCCATATCAAAAAGCTTTTGCGATTCCTGACTTACGCCAAGAGCTAATTGCTTTCGTCCTCACCCGCCTTCCCTCTTTTGACGGCGCTATGTCTGAGGGACATATTTCCCTAGCGGAGGCTGAACAAGGAAACTTGGCCTATTACAAATTGCCTCGTAAACCCTTAGAGCAGCAACTCCACCTACAGAATTTGATTCACCAAGGAATTTGTTTAATCGTTCAAGAAAAGTCAGATTGGATTAACGATTGTGTTTGTGAAACAGTTCAGCCAGCTTGTGAAGCCTCTCACTGGTTTGGTTAATAGTTCGCAGTGAATTTTTAATTTTTGAGCTAATTTTACGGCGTTTAGTCGTGGGATTAGCTCAATATTTTTGTAAGTATCCTGCTCTTGAGGTGTAAACTTTGACAATTAGGTTCAAAGGACATTCCCAGGATATGAGAAAAATAACTGCTCTAATGTTGGTAAGTATGACGGTGACTGTCGGCGTGGGAGTATTAACGCCCAAAGTTACTAATGCCCAATTATTTTATCCACCAGCAAGCGATCGCCATTCATTAATGGTAATCGGTCAAGGAGTAGTGAAAGTGCCAGCAGATACAGCTGATATTGAACTGGTATTCAGTAGCGAAACTAGCAATGGTGAGTCAGAAACGCAACCATCATCTCTACCACAAACCCGTCGCATATCCTCACCCTCCGGGTATGCCTCCAGCACGCCAAGGGCGAACGGCAGTCCCTCTTTGTTGGAACAACAAGACCGGGCTGCCTCACCAACTCTATTTTTAAATTACAAAACAGTAGCAGCATCTTCACCAAGCAAAAAACCACTAACTAAAGCAACTCTCCAGCCTGTAGTTAATAGCATAGTTGCTAAAGGGATTAGTGCTGATAAAATTCAAGTGCAAATTAACCCGAATTCTAGCGAAAATAACGCCAAAATACTGGTGAGGTTAGAAAAACCAACACGGGAGCGCGTCCAGGAAATTGTTGCTACAGTGAACAAAGCAACAAGTCAAATTGAAAATATTTCCGTCAAGAGTGTGGGCGTTGAGTACGCAGTAAATGACTGTCAGGCTTTGCAGAGTTCAGTTTATCAATCAGCTATGAAAGATGCTCAAAGTCGCGCTCAGGCTTTAGCAACTGCTATGAGTGTTAAACTTGATGTTCCTTCTGTAGCCGAACCATTTTACACATTATTTTATCCCTCATGTAGTTCTAAAACTGGAGTTCCTTTACCATCATTTGCTAGTTTTTTATTATCACCGACTTATAATCCAGATGCCCCAGCAGAAGTTGAGATGAAAAAGGATATTTTCGTGACATATACAACTAAATAAGTATTGATGTTAAGTGGATCGCACTTTGAGATGGTCACGATTGAGAGTGCGATCGCTTAACTATTTTCTTCTGAGCCGCATCAAAAATTCTAATAATGAAAAAACTCCAGAAATGTTTGTGACAAATCTGGAGTCAGGAAAGATACGCATTTACCTATACCAAATTTTCACCGTGAGAGTATCCTATGTCATCAGGGTATACACTCAAATACACTAAAGAATGTCTGATGATTAACTGCTTCATTTATACAAGTTTTCTGTTTGAATAGGACTTACGCACGAGTTACGGAATAAAGAACCGCAGAGGCGCAGAGGACACAGAGAAATGAGATGCGTAAGTCTTATTGAAGTAACGCAAAACAGCCCCAGTAAATCTGAGGCTGCTTTGCGAGAGTTGTTTGCTAGGAGGGGGGTACATCAACAAAGTGATGCCCTATGTTAAATATAAATAATTCAGTATGTATCCCTATTCAGCCGTCTTTTGGCTTATCAGGATGATTTGAAAAATTGCGTAGGCGCAGCCAAAGGGCTACGCTCAGGAACCCCTGTCGTAAACATTGCTTTTGCAAAAAGAAACTCCAGATGCACTTAAGGCATTCTGGAGTAGTAACAGGTTTCTAACATCAATCAATTTTTACATCTGCGATCGCCTGATGTCGTTGGGGTATATACTCAAATGTATTTATGTCTACTCATCCGCAAATAGAACAGCAAATTACCTTCTTTTACACCCATAATCTCAATGCCTCTACACAATTCTACGAGCAAATGCTGGGCTTGCAGCTATGGCTTGACCAAGGAGCCTGTCGAATTTATACTGTTAGTGGTTCTGGATACTTAGGATTTTGTCAAGCAAGCGAAACATCGGTTCCTTTAGCTGACAAGCAATCAAGTGTCATTTTTACCTTAGTAACGCCACAGGTGGATGAGTGGTTTGAATATCTCAAAGAACGTGGTGTCAAATTTGAAAAGCCACCTACACTAAATGAAAAGTACAATATTTACCACTGTTTTTTTCGCGATCCCAGTGGTTATTTGATTGAAATTCAACGTTTTGAGACTAACCCTAAAAAAAAGACATAACTAAATAAGTTATGTCTAAATAATTCAATTTACAGGGCAGGATTTGTACAGATTGAACTTTTGGATTTACTGGGGTAGATGACACCGACTAATGCGGTATGACCATTACCCTGAGCTATCTACCTTTTCTTCTATCGATTTATCAGAGTGAAGCGCGGGATTTATGCAGCCATCGAAAAATATTTACATTTCTTTACAATTAGCCACAAGCACTGGTAATTTTTATATAATGGCCGCTTAATCGCTGACAAAAAACTATTTGCATTAGTCCTAATAATTGGTATTTAACCGGACTCGATATTGTATAACACGCCTTATGTGAATAATTAAAAATGCCCTACCGATAGCAAGGATTTCAGGCTGTAGTTTAGCCAAGATGTTTAGCTATGTTGACGTATTTACGCCTTTCCAGACTCCAACTCACATAAGCCGTATAACAGAAGCTAGAATACAATTATTCTCGCAAATGTATCATGTTTTTTAGCAAGATTACTTTTTAAAGTATCCTGTTTGCCAATTTTGCTATTTATATAGTTATTATTTTTAAAGTAGCGATATTTAATCTATCGATTCGCTAAATATTATCTTGGGGTGAGTGCATGACAACCAAAAAAATTACATGGCTAAGTACAACATTGCAATTTAAAGGTTCGGTCATGAAAGCAGTTTACAAACATATCTTATGGTGCGGAGTTTTCGGATTTTTTATTTCTATACTGTACCATTTTGAACTGCCTGTATCCCAACCGATTTTAGGAAGTGTTATTCCTAGTATTGTTTTAGGTTTATTACTGGTATTTCGTACAAATACTGCTTATGAAAGATTTTGGGAAGGGAGAAAATGCTGGGGTTCTCTAGTAAATAACATCCGAAATTTAGCTCGACAAATTTGGGTATCTATTGACGAAATATCTCCAGAAGATAAAGACAATAAAATTACAGCATTAAATTTATTAGTAGCTTTTGCTGTGACAACTAAATTACATTTGCGAGGAGAAGAAGTCAATAGCGAGTTAGAAGATTTAATGCCATCTAGTAAATATATCAAATTGAAGATTATGAATAATCCTCCTATAGAGGTTGCCTTTTGGATAGGAGATTATTTACAGGAGCAATATCATCGCAAATGCCTTAACAGTTACCAGCTCACATCTATGCAAGAATTATTAAACAATCTTGTAGATAATTTAGGTGCTTGTGAGCGGATTTTAAAAACACCTATGCCATTAGCCTATGCCATTCATCTAAAGCAATTATTGTTACTATATTGTTTATTACTACCCTTTCAAATAGTGGCAACTCTGGGTTGGTGGACAGGTTTAATTTCAGCTTTAGTTGGTTTTACAGTATTTGGGATTGAAGCAATCGGCTTGGAGATAGAAAACCCTTTTGGTTATGACCCTAACGACTTACCTCTAGATACGATTTGTGCCACAATGAAACGGAATATAGACGATTTAATTACTCTGACTCCAAATGCGCGTTCGCACCAAGGTAATTTGACTTATGAGAAAAGTTGAGACTGTTTATAAAACAATTAGAACGTTTTCTTAAGAATTTTAAGATTCATGAGATTCATCTGTTAAGCTTTTTGATTTGCTGCTGGAAATAGTCTCGCCAATTTATAGGTAAAGCCTCAAGTTTTACGGCGCGGTGTAACAGTTCTAGGTCGTCTGTTTCGCGTGCATACAATCGGGTAATATCGGCAATAGTGACATTATTTGAGTCTCGACTGATTAACTCAAAAGTATCACCATTCCCTACTTGGCCCTCTTGTAGCACCGAAAAGTAGAACCCAGTTAGGCGGCTATCTAAAAACTGTTTAACTATATCAGCACGTCCAAACTTGATTCCCAGTTTATAACAAGGCATTCGAGGTTGAGTCACCATTACCTCTGCACTACCAATCTGGAAGCGATCGCCAATATTAATGTCATCTTCTAACAGCCCGACTGTAGTCAAGTTTTCACCAAACATTCCCCAGGGCAAATCTATATCAGGTAACTTGTGCCGCCAATAGTCGTAATGCTCGAATGGATAAGCATAAACTGCTTTGTCTTTGCCTCCGTGGACACTCAAATCAGCTTGTCTATCTCCATCCAAGTTGAGCGTTTGCATCATTACCCGTCCCTCAACTGGTTCTTTAAAAATCCCCGTTGTAACTATTTTGCCCTTCCAAAGTACTTCACGAGGAAGTCCTACATTGACTGAGATAACCTGCATAAGTTAATATCCTCTCTTGCAAAAATTGGATTTTTAATTATATAAAGCAAACTTTACAAAATTCAGCACTCTTCATTTTCCACTTTGAGGCTAGGAATTGTTGGCAAAGAGTTAATAATCTTATAAGTAGCGCTACGCCCAGTCGTAGGTGTAGCACATCGCATCGACTCATTTCTCCCTGCCCTCCAGCTTGTTTCGCAGTAGTATATAAACGCGAAACTATCTCTTCATTGGTGGATGTGCAATGATGCCTGTACGTCAAACTTTATCAAAGCCTGATATCCAACTTTCTTACTTAGAGTGGAACCAAGGTCAAGAACCCTTACTGCTGTTACACGGTTTAGGCGACCATGCTTTAGTGTGGTCTAGCTTAGGAAATGACTTAGCAGCAGACTACCACATAGTCGCACCAGATATGCGTGGACATGGCGAAAGTACCAAGCCTGAGAGAGATTATACTTTTGAAAGTGCGATCGCAGACCTTGAAGCACTCATGGATCATCTAGGATGGACATCTGCCCAGATTGTAAGCCATTCGTGGACAGGTAAATTAGCCGCTATCTGGGCAAGGCAAAACCCAAAGCGTTTGCGAAGTATAATTCTCGTCGATCCCATTTTCATCTGGAAAATGCCCAGCCTTCTCAGGCTAACTTTTCCGATGTTGTATCGCTTCTTACCTTTTCTCAAAAGCATGGGCCCCTTTGCCAGTTATGAAGAAGCCGAACAACAAGCACGGCAGTTAAAGCAATATCAAGGATGGAGTTCCTTGCAACAGCAAGTTTTCCAAGCAGGAATAGAAGAAAAACCCGATGGTATTTGGGGTAGCAAATTTACCATCGCCGCCCGCAACGGGATTTTTGAAGCAGTTATGCAAGTGCCTGGTTTTACAATCCCCCTTGATATCCAAGCGCTCTTTGTCCAACCAGAACAAGGACTTAATCGCCAAGATTGGCAAATCCAGCCCTACAAAACCTATCTCAAAAAACTACGCATTTGCCAAGTTCCTGGCAATCACTGGCCGTTTTTGACACAACCAGAGGCATTTAACCAAACTGTTGCAGCTTTTTTGGCCGAACACAGATAAAAAATCTCATTATTATTAGACGGGATTATCATCCGGCAACAGAAGAATGAATAGGAAGGATGTTTAGCGATAAGCGGCTACGCATCTGCGCTCCCCTTAAATCAGTTATTAGTTATCAGTCCTCAGCATTCAGTGATTATTGATAACTAATTAGGACTTACACCAAACTACAATGCTGTAGGGGTAATATCCTGCGGTTACTCCGTTGGAAAACTCGTAGATTAGCCACTTTGCGTCTACATGAATTACCCCTAGCTGAAAATAAGGGTTTTGGCTATTGTTTGCGTAAGTCCTGCTAATAACTGATAACTGTTAAAGTACGGATAAGCCACTCATGAGCCTTTGTATCAATCCCGTTTGCCCTACACCAAATCACCCAAATAATGAACAAAACCGCTTTTGTCAAAGTTGTGGTTCCCATTTGGAATTGCTAGGGCGTTATCGGGTGACGTGCCTGTTGAGTGACAAAACAGGGTTTAGTAAAGTTTATGAAGCTTATGAACAAGATACTCCTAAAATCCTCAAAATACTCAAAGAGGATTTATCAGGTAACGCCAGAGCAGTAGAACTATTTCAGCAAGAAGTAACTGTGCTGGAACAATTCAACCATCCCGGCATTCCCAAACAAGATAGTTACTTCCAGTATCAAACTCGAAATGGTTTAGTGTTGCATTGCATTGCAATGGAAAAAATCAACGGGTACAACTTAATACAGTGGCTAGAGCAGCAGCAGAATCGCCCCATTTCTGAAGACCAAGCTGTAGCTTGGCTAAAACAATTAGTGGAAATTTTGGATTTAGTGCATCGTAAACAATACCTGCATCGAGATATTAAGCCATCTAATATCATGATTAGATCCCCCCTTGGGAAGGATTGGGGGAAATTGGTACTGATTGATTTTGGCACAGCCACTGAAATTGACAGAACCGACCCATACCAAATGAGCAATGGCGGCGGGATGACAGCACTTATGTCATCTGGCTACAGCGCTCCCGAACAAATGAATGGTCAAGCAGTACCGCAATCAGATTTCTTTGCTTTGGGACGCACCTTTATATTTTTACTAACGGGACAGCATCCCTTAGATATGTATGATGTCCAGCAAAATGTATTGCACTGGCAAAATCACGCCATCGATATCTCACCCTTACTATTAAATTTAATTGATTGGCTCACAGCAGCAGATATAAAAAAGCGTCCTGCTAATGCCCAAGAAATTTTGCAGCGTCTAGAACACATTGAAGAAGGCAAAAAGTTCTGCTCAGATGAGGATTCAACCCCACCTGTTGCGTCAGGTTCCCCCAAAGTAGAGGAGCCACTTGCAGAAGTTGAGGATTCAGAGCCAATCTCGCTATTGTCGGAGCAGGAACCAGAAAACAGTATTCCTTTTGCCTCTGTTGTTGAAACTGAGCTAACAGAAACAACTCCTGAAAATATTAATTTAGTAGTTGATTTGAATACACAAGAGTTGTCCCCGCCAATTCCTAAAACTTTATCATCGCCACAGAAAGAGCCAGAAGAAGTACCACTACTGAAATTTTTTGCAGGGTTGCTAGTGATATTAGGATTACTTAGTATAGTGGCTTTAGCAATGCGAAACTCAAAATTTATTGTGAATTCAAATTATGGGCAATCTCCTGAAAAAAGAGGTAAAATTGATTATTTTTCTTATCAAGAAGGTAGGGATAGGCAGGGGAGGAGAGCCGAATTTAATATAGCTGTTTTATCACTAGAATATAAATGGCTTTTAGGTAGCACTTTTCAAATTAAATATAATGATGAAATTATTAGTATAGACCTTTTAAAGTTGAATTTAGAACAAGAAGGTATACAAAAGATAATGGATGAACCCAGGGAAATTATCTCTGTAGGTACAGTTGCCTGTAAAGGTAACATAGCAGTTCAACAGCGAATGGCTCTAGAACGTTCTAAACAAATTCAATTTTTAGTCAAAAAATTATTTATTAATACACCAAGCGTCAAAGGTTATAGAATATTAAATTTAGGACAATTTCAAAGGAGTAATTGTCAGGCAAATCAGGATTTAACTACATATCAGAGAAGTATTATAATTATTGGTGTGAAAAATAAATCCGCAGGTGTCATTCTCGATGAAGCACTACGGGATAGGTTAGAAAAGAAACCTTTCGCTGATTTTAAGTTAGAAGATTATTCCTTGGGGACGGCAGAAAAGTTTAGGACGATACCAAGTAATTTATTACAGTTCAGATAATACAAAAACACTTTTATAGACGGCGATTTCTCGCATCTAAAAACCAAAAATTTGTACAAAAAGCCCTTAACTAAAGAGGATAAATTTTTATTTATAAAATAAATAGCATGGCAAAGTATATAAATTTATAGGTTTATCCAACCATAATATATTGCCAGTTTAGTAATTATGAATCGTTTATGCTCCCATCCCAGAATACCTCTTCAAACCCGCACGCCAAAGGAAGCGATTCAGACCCAAAAACACTAATGTCCAACCAAACATTGACCAAAATCCTCGTCCTATATCCACAGGTAGCCCTACTAAAAGACTCGCAGGAAAATCAATCAAATACGGAAAAGGCGTAAACATTACTATTGTCCGCACAGGCTCTGGAAAAACCTCTAAAGGTGCTATGTAACCAGATAAAAATAGATAAAATAATAACCAAAAATTTTCTAAAGCACTAGCCCGTTCTGTCCAAAAAGCGAACATGGCAAAGGTGTACTGAATTGTAAACCGCAAAGTAAAAGCTAGCGCCACCGCCAATGTAAACAGCAAAAATCTACTCAAACTTGGTACCCAAAAAGCTTGGGGATAAAGAATAAAAAATAATATCACTAATAAAAAAGCAAACGATAGCCTAGCAAATCTTTCAGAAATATGCCCTGCAACATGATGCCATACTGGGTCGAGTGGTTGTAGCAACTTGGGCGAAAGCTTGCCTTCAACAACCTCTTTTTCAAAGTCCCAAATTACCCAAGCAACTGTTAATTGTCTAACAACGAAAACCGTGATAAAGTAACGGGCAAAATCTACAGGTGATAGCCCAAACTGCCCGCCTTGTGCTGCCTGTATCCAGATACCCATGAGGATAATCGGCAAAGACCCAGCCAAAACCCATAAAATTAGTTCTGCTCGATACTCAACCATATAGGCGTAGTATACTGACAGGAAAGTTAGAGCTTTTCGAATCATCTTTTTCATTGATAGTGCATTCTCCCCTCGGCAACTCTATAATTCTGGCAGCGATCGCTACACAACACCTGCCTGAAAAACTCGCCCAATTACTTCTTCTACAGGTGGTTCAGTGACAGTTAAATCAATTACCTCTAAATCCGTCAAAATCTTCGATACCGTGCGGGTAAGCGCTTCTCTAGATACCATAAAATGCACCGATCGCCCTTCTAAGAGTTGCACATCTCCATAAGTCATAAGTTTTTCCATCGGTAGAGGTTGGGCTAACTCTATATGAACTTCCCGGTAGGGGGCAAAACGTTCTAGTAGTCCATCTAAGCTACCGTCATACATCAGGCTTCCTTGGTGAATCAACAGCACTCGTTGACACAAAGCTGTAATATCAGCCATGTAATGACTCGTCAACAGCACTGTAGCCTGATAACGCTGATTGTAGTCGCGCAAAAAATCGCGTACTGCTACCTGAGCATTTACATCTAATCCCAAAGTCGGTTCATCTAGGAACAATACATGGGGACGATGCAAAAGTGCTGCTAGCAATTCTGCCTTCATCCGCTCACCCAAAGATAGCTTCCGTACTGGTTGGGTAAGCTTCCCTTCCAAGGAAAGCATCTCTGTTAATTCTCCTACCCGCCGTTGGAATTCTTTATCAGAGATGTTGTATACAGCAGCATTAATTCTCAAAGAATCCAGCGCTGGTAAGTCCCAAATTAGCTGCTGTTTTTGCCCCATCACCAAGGTAATTTTTTGCAAAAATGCTTCTTTCCTCTGAAACGGAATTTGTCCAGCTACCGTGACTTTACCGCTAGAGGGATGAATCAGCCCCGTGAGCATTTTTAGTGTGGTGGTTTTTCCAGCACCATTTGGGCCTAAAAACCCCACTACTTCACCGGAGGCAATTTCAAAGGAAACATCCTGCACTGCTTTAATTGAGCGGTAGGTGCGGCGGAAAAGGTGGGTTATTGTACCTTTAATACCCGGACTTTTAACTGCTACTGGATAAGATTTACTCAAATTTTCAGCAACAATGATTGACATATTTTTTATATTAGAACCACGCTTGTATACAGATAAACACACAAAGATAATCGGTGTTTAGAGCTATTTATTAAACAGAACTCAGGAGTCAGGAGTCAGAATAGGCTAAACCCTAGCTATCCGCTAACAGAATTGAATTCTGAGCGAAAAAGTGGATAGTGAGTAAGAGTTTTTTTTAATTCTGACTTCTAGATTCTTCTACTGTGGTTCCAAATACGAAAGCAGAGATTTTTGACAGTGACATATCATGATTAACTGTGGTGGGCATTATGCACAACACATAGACTTTACCGCAAACGTCCCGATCGCAATGTACTGATAATTAACCACAAACCCAATAAACTAGCAACGGCAAATAGGATGGTGCTTAAAAAAGATAGCTGAGTTGTCTGCGCTCTAGTGGAAATAATTGCTGCACCCATAATCAGCGAACCTACTAGTATGCTAAAAGATAGTCGGTTAGCCGCATCGTCCATAGTGCGCCGCACGCCATCTAAACCCCGCAGCGATAGATTCCACTGTAAGGTTTCTGAGGTAACTCGGTCTAATAACAGTTCTATTTGGCGAGGAGATTGGAGAGAGAGACTTTTAATATCTAAGGCTGTCCGTAATAGCGATCGCACTGGATTATCGCCCAGTAATTGCCGACGAAACAAGTCTGTAATTAATGGTTTAACTTCATCGAAAAAATTAAGCTCTGGGTTGAATGTCCGCGCTACACCCTCTAAATTTGCTAGGGTTTTGGCATACAAACCCATATTGCTAGGTAATCTAATTTTATTGTTACGCGCTACTTGTAAAACTTCATAAATTATCTGACTGAAGTTGATTTGCGTCAAGCTGACATTGTGATACTTTCGCAACATGCGATCGTAATCATTTTCTAACCGTGACAAAATAACTGGTTGAGCAGAATCTGATAGCTGCAAAGTTAACTGAGCGCACCTTTGAGCATCTAAATCAACGATCGCTAACAACATCTCTGTTAATATCTGCTGTGTGCGGGGATCAAGTCTTCCCACCATGCCACAGTCTAAGAGAGCAACTCGCCCATCTTTAAGGTAAAACAAATTTCCCGGATGGGGATCAGCGTGAAAAAAGCCATCAATATATAGTTGCTGAAAAAATACCCGAAATAACAAAGTAGTTATTTCTTTACGCTTTTCGGCAGAGTCTTTAACGTTGGGGTCATTATCCAAATCTGCCGCCAGGAAAGGTACTCCATCGAGCCATTCCATCACCAGTAATTTTTCTGTGGTCAATTCCCAGTTAATCTCTGCAACCACTATTTGCGTGGGATCAAACCAGCGACTTTTAGATAAGTTGCGCCGCAGCTGGTCTGTAAAACCCGCTTCCCGTGTAAAATCTAACTCGGCTTCTAGGGCTTTGGTAAATTCTTCAGCGATGGATTTGATTTCGTAGGTTTGCCCAAATTCAGTTCGCGCTACTAAATCGGCAATACCTTGAATTAAAGCAATATCTTGGGCAATGGTCAGATCAATTCCCGGACGTTGCACTTTTAGAGCCACTTCTCGACCATCTGCTAATGTAGCGCGATGTGTCTGGGCAATTGATCCCGCCGCTACGGGGATCGGGTTAACTATCTTGAAGGTTTCTGCTAGTGGACGTTTTAATTCTTTGCGAAGGATTATTTCTATCTCTGACCAAGGAACTGGTGGTACTTCGTCTTGTAAGGTTGATAGTTCCTCAATGTAGGAGGCGCTAAGTAAATCTGGACGGGTAGAGAGTAGCTGGCCAAGTTTGACGTACACTGGCCCCAAGTCTACCAGAATATTTTTTAAAACCGCAGGTGTCGGCAGCTGGGGTTCATCAGCTTTGCCACCAGTAAGTAACCTTCGCATATAGTCCCAGCCATTGCGAAGGAAGACTTCCAAGATTTCTCGTTGACGGGGAACAGTTTGAGTAAGGAACATTTTTGTAAAAAACTGCAAAAAGGCAGAGAAGTTAAAGAGGTAAGCAGCAAGGGATAACAATACAACCGGAACCGGCTCTAGTTTTGATGCTTGTTAAAGTTTTGCTAGCTGCGGCACAATCTTGAAATCTTTTTATGGATGATTGTACGGCTTCGTGGAGCTTCTGTTCGTTCAGCATCCGTTTGACGTAACTAGAGCAAGAATCCCCACCGTGTAATAAGCGATGAGAACAAGAAAATCCTTTGGACGGAGAAATATATTTTTGATAAGCAGTAATAGAATCGATTGCCATTGTCTTGGCCAGAGGTTCAAAGCTAATAATGTCCATAGCTGTCAGATAAAATAACAGACAGTCAAGTTATAATGGGAAAATAGACTTTTTCGCCTCTACCAAGGGTTCTAACTTTTATAGCAGGTCAGTAAATCGGGAATCGCTTTGGAGAATCTTAAGGATCTGCTTAATTTCCTGGGTACGTTCTTTTTTGACAACGAGGGTGACATTGCGATCGCGCACAATCACCACGTCCTCTAAACCAATTGTAACAACTACATCCTCTGGATTTGAGGCATAAATAATCGCCCCCTGCGTATCTAGACCTACGTGGGTAGCGAGTTCTACATTGGGATTCTCTTCTGTTTTGAGTAACCGCTCGATCGCATTCCAATCTCCTAAATCATCCCAACCAAAATCAACTGGCAAAACGTATGCTAGAGTTGTCTTTTCCATTAGGGCATAGTCTATACTCTTCTTAGGCAACTGGGGATAGATATCAGGACCCTGTTGTTCTAAAGGTTCGATAATTTCTGGAGCATGGGTATGTAGTTCCTTGAGAACAACCCCTGCCCGAAAAACGAACATTCCACTATTCCAGCTAAAGCGCCCCGTAGATAAAAAAGTCTCTGCCGTTTCGCGGTTGGGCTTTTCAGTAAAGCGGTTCACGTGATAAGCTGGCAACTCATTAAAGCTACCTATCTTTTCACCTTGTTCAATGTAGCCGTAACCGGTTGATGGAAAAGTAGGCTTGATCCCCAGTGTAACGATCGCTGCTGTGCTTGCTGCTAGTTGCGTAGCCGCGCTTAATGTGTGTGCAAACGCTTCTTCGTTAGCAATCCAGTGGTCAGCAGGGAAAAAGCCAATAACAGCGTCTTCTCCATAGCGTTGTTTGATTTCTAAACTTGTCCAAGCAACGGCTGCGGCTGTGTCTCTGCCTTCCGACTCAATCAGTAAGTTTTCAACTGGTAGATCGGGTAGTTGTTGTCTTACCCCTTCAGCTATCTGACTAGAAGTGATTACCCACAAGGAATCCCACCCGCCACCGAGTTTTATCAATCGATCGGCGGTTGCTTGTAATAAACTTCTAGAGCTACCATCAAGACTTAAAAATTGCTTAGGTCGGTCTTTGCGGCTCAGGGGCCAAAAACGTTCACCTTTACCACCAGCTAGGATTACGGGGAACAATAAAGTATTCATGTTGTCATACACGCCTACCGAAGAACATTATAAGTTTACAGTGAGCCTTTCCACTGGCAATATCTGTAGCTTGGATTAACATACTTTTAGGGAGTGGTTGAGTGGGGAGATAATTGTGATAAAACAAGTCGAATGGTCGGAAAATCCGGTTACATCTCAGCAAGTAGTAGAATTCGAAACTGAGGTGCGATCGCAGCAAATTCAACGCACGGAAAATCAGGTAACGCCTGTACCAGTAGCCGACTCAGAGGAGGAGGATGTCGAACTAAACCAGCCAGCCAATCCGAATCGTAGCGTCGTCGAATCAGTGGGCGCGATTCCCAATCAGATATACGAGAGACTGGGCTTAACCATGCCTCGCTGGTTGTTGTGGATTATGACGATTGTTATCGGCATCATCCTATCTGGGCTGCTAGTATCAAGTTTAGCGCTGTGGACTCCTTTGTGGAGCAATCTCGATCGAACAGATGAAGATTTAGGAACCAATACTAAAGACGAGTTAAAAATACCGCTACCAGGGGAGTTGTGGAGCAAACTTTCCCAGTATCAGCTTTCACGACCCATGAATATCTTAATTATGGGTATTGAACCAGTTAACGGTACTGTAGATGGTTCACCAGAAAGCTTTGCTGGCAAAAGCGACTCCATGCTATTAGTACGGCTTAACCCTGGTGAAAAATCTGTACGGGTGCTTTCCATTCCCAAAGATACGATGATTGCCATCCCCGAAAAGGGAGAAAAGGGATTAACTAAGGTATCTGATGCCAATGCTAAAGGCGGCCCAGTCTTAGCAGCACGGGTAGTTAGCCGTACCTTAAACAACGCCCCAATCGATCGCTACATCCGTATTTCTACTAGCGGCTTACGACAGTTAGTCGATCAGTTAGGTGGGGTAGAGGTCTTTGTTCCCCAATCAATGACGTATAAAGACTCCAGCAGTCGTCTGTCGATTAATTTAGTCAGTGGCTGGCAAACCCTCAACGGCGAACAAGCAGAACAGTTTGTGCGGTTCCGCGAACCAGGTTTGGGAGATTTGCCAAGAGTGCAGCGTCAGCAAGCACTAACAGCAGCGCTACTGCAACGCTTAAATAGTCCTACCATCTTACCAAGGTTGCCTCAATTAACTCGCTTAATGCGAAAATACTTTGACACCAACCTGAAGATGGAAGAAATGATGGCGTTGGTCAACTTTGGTCTCAACCTAGATCGAGATAATTTCCAAATGACGGTGCTGCCTGGTACGTTTAGCCGCTTTAGCAAAGACCCTGATAGCTATTGGCTAGATATGACTGGACAACAGAGCCTGTTGAATGATTATGTTGGGGTAAATGTACCTGGTCTTAAACCAGATATGCGCCAGGTTCCTAACCTCAAAATTGCTATTCAAAATGCCTCGAATCAACCTCAGCTAACTGAAAAAGTTATTGCTTATCTTAAACAGAAAGGCTTTACTAAAATTTACAAAGTGCCTGATTGGCCAGATACCCAACGTCAAACTCAGATTATTGTCCAAAAAGGCAATCGGCGAGTTGGTGTTGATTTGCAAAAAGTCTTAGGCTTGGGTCAAATTGAGGTGTCAGCCATTGGTGATTTAGAATCTGACCTCACAATTCGGATTGGTAAAGATTGGAAATAGTCATTGGTCATTAGTCATTAGTCATTGGTCAAATGACAAAGGACTAATGACAAATAATAAAGTTATGAAAAAGATTTTACTACGCTTTTTAGGTTTGATTGTAATTTTGATACTAGCATTTTGCTGGATAATACTTAATCCTAAACCGGCTTTTGCTCAACTCAACACAATCAACTACAACAATATAAATTTAGAAAATCGTGATTTCTCTCATGCTGATTTAGCAGGTGTGACTTTTGTCGCAGCAGAAATGCGGGGGACAAATTTCCAAGGAGCGAATTTAACCAATGCAATTCTCACTAAAGGAGTTTTGTTAAAAGCAAATTTGGAAGGCGCGAACTTGAGCGGCGCTTTAGTCGATCGCGTCACTATGGATGGTGCTAACCTGAAAAATGCCATTTTTACAGAAGCAACTTTGACCCGCAGCCGTTTTTTCGATGCCGAAATTACAGGTGCTGATTTTACCGACGCTTTGATTGATCGTTATCAAGTGTCACTAATGTGTGAAAGAGCTGATGGGGTAAATCCGGTTACGGGTATGTCAACGCGAGATAGTTTGGGTTGTAAGTAAAGAATCTCAGCGTTGAGCATAAAAAAGAGATATTTTAGCGATTGACTGAGAATTGTCAAAAATTAGTCGCCTCTAATTATTGCTAGGAATTTCAATCAAAAACTCAGTTCCTTCTCCCGGTTTAGAAGAACATTTAATTTGACCATGATGTTTTTCAACTACTATTTGATAACTGATAGATAATCCTAAGCCAGTACCTTTACCTAGCCCTTTAGTAGTAAAGAAGGGATCAAATATATGCGATCGCACTTCTTCTGGAATTCCCAGACCATTATCAGCTATTCTAATTACAATCTGGTTATTAATGGTTTGCGTACTAATCCAGATGGTTAAAGGTATCATCGGACACTTTTGAGATAACTTCAAATACCTTTGCTGTATAGCTTTAAACTTTTCCTCCAACGCATCAATACTGTTGCTCAACAGATTCATAAACACTTGATTTAATTGCGAGGGATAGCATTCGAGCAAAGGTAAAGTAGCATATTCTTTAACAATCTCAATAACTGGGCGTTGATTATTGTTTTTGAGCCGATGCCCTAAAATCAGCAAAGTACTATCTAATCCCTCATGAATATCTACTGCCTTCAATTCAGCTTCATCTGTACGAGAGAAGTTTCGCAGTGATAGTACAATCTCATGAATTCGCTCTGTTCCTACTTTCATTGAATCAAGAGTTTTGGGTAAATCTTCAATGATAAAATCCAAATCATGATTGTCAATGTCAATTTCTTTTTGGATAGTTGGCGATAGGGAAGAGTTTTGACGGTAAAGTTTCACTGCATTCAGCAGTTCTTGAGTATATTCTTCTAAATGTATAAGATTGCCAAAAATAAAACTCACAGGATTGTTAATTTCATGAGCGACTCCAGCAAGTAGTTGTCCTAAACCTGCCATTTTTTCACCCTGAATTAACCGGGTCTGAGTTTGTTTTAATTCTTGCAGGGCTTGAGTCAGTTCTAAGGTTTGACGTTTGGTTTGTTCGAGTAATTCTGCTTGCTGAATTGCAATTCCAAATTGCACAGCTACTTGAGCTAGTAAATTAACTTCTTCTTCTTTCCAGTAGCGCGGTTGCGAATTTTGATAAGCAACTAATAATCCCCATAATTTCTCACCTTGTCGAATGGGAACAAAAGTTTCGTTGCGTGGCAGTTCATTATCATCATCTGTATCCTCAAAGGTCTTTATAATCATTGGTTGGGCTTGTGCAACAGCTTTCCAACCATCTTTAAAAGAATCTGCCACAAATTTACCGCTCCAATCCGCGTTGAAGCGGTAGATTGCAACTCGCTCGACTTCGAGTAACTCTCGCACAGCTTGAGTAGTGGTTCTAAAAATAGTTTTAATATCAAGTGATTGGCGGATTTTATCAATGGTTGCAGCTAGCAATTCTTGACGTTCCATTGCTTTCTCGCGTTCAGTGGCTTCCGCTAACTGGATAACCTGCATTTGAACTTGCTTTAAATAAGAATCCTGTTTTAATGCGACTCCCAATTGCTCGGCTATTTGACTGGCAAATTCAATTTCAGAGGGTTGCCAATGACGAGAAGCAGTGCATTGATGAATACACAGTAATCCCCAAAGTTCACCTTTTTTCAATAGAGGTGCGACCAGATTTGCCCGCACCTGAAATTTTTCTAGGATTTGGACGTAGCAACCTGGAAACTTTGCTTGATAAATATCAGCGATCGCATTTACCCGCCCTTGGGCGTAAAGGTGGACAAAGTTTTCACCGAAGCAATAATCATAAACTTTTTCTGCTACTACCGAGTTACACTCAGCTACAACATCCTCAGAAATAAATTCTCCTTCCCAATCTTTTTGTGGGTCAAACTGAAAGACTGCCACTCGGTCTGCTTGCAGCATTTTCCGCGCCTCAGTGACAGTTGTTTGGAAGATTGTATCTAAATCTAGGGACTCTCGAATTCGAGTAATCACGCTAGTTAATGTCTTTTGTTGCTCTGCTTGGTACTGAGCGTGTGCCAGCAACTTATAGTGTCGCAGTGCCACACCAATTTGTGTGCCGATTTTGGTTAGTGATTCGACTTCATAAGATTGCCACTGTCTAGGTGAGACATTTTGGTAAGCAGCAATAACTCCCCAAAGTTTGTCTCCTTGAAGAATAGGAGCAGTTGCAAAGGCTTTTGCCTGGAATTGCTCCAACAAGGTTACATGACAGTCTGTTAATCCAGCTTGGTAAATGTCATTGACTGTAAATGTCTCGTTGTCAACATAACGTCCGCCTTGTGTCTGTTGTAAATAAGTATCAAAAATTGTCGGCTGAACACCAACTAAGGGAGTCCAACCTTCAGCAAATGATTCAGCGACAAAGTTACCACTCCAATCGGCATTAAAGCTAAAGATGGCAACTCGGTCAGCTTGCAACAGCTTGCGTATTTCTTGAGTCGTGGTTTTAAGGGTGGTTTCAATATTAAGGGGTGAGCGAATTTTATCGACAATCTGAGCAATTACTTGGTCGCGTTGAGCCGCTTGAGCCAATTTTGCAGCTTGCAATTGCACTTCGTGAAGATGCTTTGCTTGTTGAATCGCAACTGTCAGATGGTCAGCAATTTGACGAATAAATTCAATTTCCGATTCTTTCCAGTTACGAGCCTCACCGCACTGATGAATGCAAAGCAATCCCCACAGTTCTTTCTGGCGGGATAAAGGGACAACAAGATTGGCCTTGACCTGAAATTTACTCAAAATTGCGGCATGACAATCACTCAGTCCGGCATTATAAATATCGGCTACTGCTTGAACTCGACCTTGTTGATAACTGGAAGCAAATTGTTCTCCAAAGCAATGGTCGTAAACTTTTACTTCTAACGCCGAAGTCCAACCAGGCGCAACATCTTCAGAAACAAATTCTCCTTCCCAGTCTTTTTCTAGGTCAAACTGGAAAACAGCTACACGGTCAGCATTGAGCAGTAGACGTACTTCTGTAGCGGTAGTTTGAAAAATGGTTTCTAAGTCAAGAGACTCCCGAATTCGCACAATTACACTCGCCAGAGCCTTTTGTTGATCTAGCTGCTCTTGAAGTTGAGCGCTTGACAATAGAAGTTGATTTTCTGTGAAATTTGAATTGGGTTCCATTGCTCAGGATTTTATCGTTTTTATACAAGGGTTCCTAATACCAAACTTTATGAGTTAAAACAGTTCAAAACTGCAAAATTTTACAGTTTTAAGCTATTTCCTAGAAGCTGGCTGTTGTTATAGTTCCCCTTTCTCGATCTATCCTCGTAATGGGTTAAAAATAATTTTGGCTTGTCTACAACAAAAGATATGAATAATTCAAGGTTTTTAGTCAAAGGCTCTAGCGCGTACTAAGAGATAATTCGATTAATTCACATTGCGATCGCAGGCATCGCCCTTAAAATGACTATAAACTAATGACTGATTTGCCAAAATTTACCTGACAGACTGCGGAATTTCAGGTTAAATGTTTTAAAATATGCACTCTGCAAGAGTTGTCGGGTAATATTCGTGACACAACAAGACCAAAAACCCTCTCGTTCTTTCGCTGGAATTGCTGGCATTGTTGCCGCAGCCACATTAATTAGTAAAGTCTTCGGTTTAGTGCGGCAGCAAGCGATCGCTGCGGCTTTTGGTGTTGGTGCTGCGGCTACCGCCTATAGCTACGCCTATATCATTCCTGGCTTTCTATTGATCTTACTCGGTGGTGTAAATGGGCCATTACACAGTGCAGTTGTCAGCGTTTTAGCCAAGCGACGGCGAGATGAAGCGGCTCCTTTAGTGGAAACCGTGACAACGCTGGTGGCTGGAGTACTGTTGCTGGTGACAGTGGCTCAAGTTTTATTTGCGGATGCGATCGTTGATATAGTCGGTCATGGTTTGGAAGCGACAACCAGAGCGATCGCCATTCAACAACTCCGCATTATGGCCCCGATGGCTTTATTTGCTGGTTTAATTGGCATCGGCTTCGGTACTCTGAATGCAGCCAATCAATATTGGTTACTCTCAATTAGTCCCTTATTATCTAGTATTACCGTTGTTATCGGTCTTGGTATCCTGGCGATGCAACTGGGCAAGGATATTATTAAGCCGGAGTACGCTTTAATTGGTGGAATGGTCTTAGCTTGGGGAACCTTAGCAGGAGCAATTCTCCAGTGGTTAGTGCAGCTAATTGTCCAGTGGCGGTTAGGGTTAGGTACATTACGCCTGCGGTTTGATTTTAAATCCCCAGGCGTTCAAGAAGTAATTAAAATCATGACTCCGGCAACAGTTTCCTCTGGAATGATGCCAATTAATGTTGCCACTGACCTTTATTTTGCTAGTCCTATTCCTGGTGCGGCGGCAGGATTTAACTATGCGAATTTATTAGTTCAAACTCCGTTAGGGATTATTTCTAATATCATTTTACTGCCCCTGTTACCGATATTTGCCAAACTTGCTGGACCCGAAAATTGGCCAGATTTAAAGTTACGCATTCGCCAAGGACTGCTACTCACTGCCTTCACCATGCTACCGCTAGGGGCGCTGATGGTGGCATTATCTGTACCCATTGTGCAGGTGGTATATGAACGCGGTGCTTTTAAACCAGAAGCCACACAGCTAGTTTCATCCTTGCTAGTCGCTTATGGAATTGGGATGTTTGTCTATTTGGGACGTGATGTTTTGGTGCGGGTATTTTACGCTTTAGGCGATGGACAGACACCTTTTCGCATCAGTATTTTTAACATCTTGCTCAATATCTTATTGGATTGGTTTTTCGTTAAACCTTTTGGCGCTCCCGGTTTGGTATTAGCAACAGTGGGTGTAAATTGTAGCTCAATGTTGATGCTGTTGTGGTTGCTCGATCGCAAACTCAATGGTTTACCTTGGCGTGAGTGGGGTTTGCCGATTTTGGGTTTGGCTGCTGGTAGCGTGGTAGCTGGGGTAGCAAGCTATGGGACATTGGTTGGTTCTCAGCAGTTGCTAGGTAAAACGGGTTTACTAATTTTGGTATTGCAGTTGTGTGTATCTGGCTTTGTGGGGATTGCAGTGTTTACTGCGATCGCTTCCTGGATGAGAATACCAGAGGTGAATACTTTTATATCTCACCTACGCCGACGCTTTTTGAAAAAATAACTGTTATTGGGACTTAGACAAAAAGTAGCTAGAAAAAATACTCAAATGTATATACAGATGTTGCCCGGACATGATATAGACACTCTCAATAGTATTGGGTTGGGTTGAGGAAGGAAACCCAACATTTTGCGCGGTTTGTTGGGTTTGGCAAAGCTTCAACCCAACTTACCAATATTCAAAACCTATGCAGTTTTGCGAACAGCTTAGTATTTAAGTAGACATTTTTTTCTTACCCGTCCTATAGTTGCGCCGCAACCAAGTACCGTAAGTAAACCCAGGATAGTAGTTGGTTCAGGAACTCTCTCTAGCCTAGCGTTGCTAATCTCCAAAGCCGATGTAGTTACATAATCATCCACATCCACCACACCAAAAGCTAGGGTGTATGTTCCAGGAGTACTGAAGGTATAGGAACGAATGCCTGTTTCTTGAAGGAAGGGACTGTCAGCTTGGGTTACATCAGTGAAATCAGCCAATTTAATCAGTGTGCTGTCCACCAATAAAAAAGCGAAATCCTTGTTAACTGTCTCATTAGTGCGGAAGTTCCAGTCGAAACTCAAAGCATCACCATCTGCTACTGTGAGTGTATTTTTAATTGCAGACCCCTCCAATGCAAATCCTCCAATATTCAGGGCAGAGGCATCAGCTAAAGCAAGAAAATCTTGCAAATCTGGATATAAACCTGCATCACCTGCGGCTGTGCCAGAGTAATTGAAAGTACCGGCAGTAGCGGGATAGTCATCTTCAAATTCTAAGCTAGCAGTGGACAACTTAGCCCTACTTCCTGGGGTAACAACATCACCAATTTTTTGCCAACTGCTGAAATCTAATTGGACAGCGACAGAGGAGGTGATAGTCATTGCCAAACTTCCCAAAGTGGCAAGGCTGACAAGACCGACTTTGAAAGTTGAATGTTTGATAAATGTGGAAATGTTCATGAGATTCTCTGATGAAATAGGTTTGTATTTACAAGTGACAAAGGACACATGACTAATGACAGTTAGAGCAGGAAGTTATCAGATTGAGCTAGGGTGCTTTGAGATAGACCTTGTACAGTCAACAACTGTGTAGGACGAGCGCGACCTGCTGTGCCATCTATGTCAATTAGGACAGTAGTATTGCTTAAGAGAGTCCCAAAACTTAAGTAACCTTGGGTGGTTGCAGTCTCATAATTAAGGCTATCCAGGCTAAAGCTCTGCAATAGTTTGGTCAAGTCAATCTTGTCCGTAGCAGCGACAAAATCAGTAATTGTATCTCCAGCATCGCGGCTACTGGTATAGACAAAGCGATCGCTGCCAGCACCACCTGTAAGGGTATCTGCCCCTTGTAAACCAGTGATCAGGTTGTTGCTATCGTTACCCGTTAGGGTATCACGACTAGATGTGCCGTTAAAAATTTGGTCTTGGGCATACAGGCTAATTGCTACCGCCTGAATGTTATTGTTCTCGTTTGTTTCACCCTGGTAGTTGTCGCCGTAGTAGTATCTATCAGCGACAAATAATAGGTAGCGATCGCCTGTTGCTAGATAGTTGGGAATAGAAATGTCCTGGGTGGCTGTATAACTACCTGCTGCTGCTAGAGGCGTATTCTCTCCTGTATAATGATCGGTGAGATAAGTATCGCTATAGTCGAAGAACTGGTCATCAGAAATGTAAACTGCGTCATACCAGTCAGCCAAAGCAGGAACCGTACCTTGGTTTTTAACAGTCCAAGACACAGAAATCGTCTCATTTGATACAGCAGTGGTTGGGGCATTGGCGGCAGTAATGACTAAATCTACATCTGGGGTATTAATGGTGATGGCTTGGGCGAATACATTGTTAGTTTCATTCGTTTCACCCTGGTTGTCGCCAAACAATCCTCCTCCTACATCAGCGACAAATAATAGGTAGCGATCGCCTGTTGCTAGATAGTTGGGAATATAAATGTCCTGGGTGACTGTATAACTACCTGCTGCTGCTAGAGGCGTTTCCTCTGCTGCATAGCGGCTGGTGAGATAAGTATCGCTGTAGTCGAAAAATTGGTCATCAGAAATGTAAATTGAGTCATACCAGTTACCGAAAGCAGAAACTGTACCTTGGTTTTTAACAGTCCAAGATACAGAAATCGTCTCATTTAATGCAGCCGTGGTTGGGGCATTGGCGGCAGTAATCACCAAATCTGGGGCAGCAATGGTGATGGCTTGAGCGAATACATTGTTATCCTTATTGGTTTCACCCTGGTAGTTGCCGCCGTAGTATCCCCTATCAGCGACAAATAACAGATAGTGATCGCCTGTTGCTATATAGTTGGGAATAGAAATGTCCTGGGTGGCTGTATAACTATCTGCGGCTGCTAGAGGCGTTTCCTCTGCTGCATAGCGGCTGGTGAGATAAGTATCGCTGTAGTCGAAGAACTGGTCATCGGAAATGTAAACATAGTCATACCAGTTAGCGAAAGCAGACACCGTACCTTGGTTTTTAACAGTCCAAGATACAGAAATCGTCTCATTTAATGCAGCCGTGGTTGGGGCATTGGCTGCTGTCACCACTAAATCTGGGGCAGCAATGGTGATGGCTTGAGCGAATACATTGTTATCCTTATTGGTTTCACCCTGGTTGTCGCCAGACCATCCTCCTCCTGCATCAGTGACAAATAATAGGTAGCGATCGCCAGTTGCTACGGAGTTGTCAATATAAATGTCCTGGGTGACTGTATAACTCCCCCCAGATGCTAGAGGCGTATTCTCTCCTGTATCGCGGTAAGTGAGTTGGGTATCGCTTTCGTCGAAGAACTGGTCATCGGAAATATAAACTTTGTCATACCAGTCAGCGAAAGCAGAAACTAGACCTTGGTTTTTAACAGTCCAAGATACAGAAATCGTCTCATTTAATGCCGCGGTGGTTGGGGCATTTGCTGCTGTCACGATTAAATCTGGAGCATTTATGGTGATAGCTTGAGCGAATACATTGTTGTCCTCGTTGGTTTCAGCCTGGTTGTTGTAGCCTCTATCAGCGACAAATAAGAGGTAGCGTTGGCGCAGCCCGTCGTAGACATCGCCTGTTCCTACATAGTCAGGAATAGAAATATCTTGGGTGGCTGTATAACTATCTGCGGCTGCTAGAGGCGTATTCTCTCCTGCATCGCGGCGGCTGAGATAGGTATCGAAGTAGTCTAAGAACTGGTCATCAGAAATGTAAACTGTATCAGACCAGTCAGCGAAAGCAGACACTAGACCTTGGTTTTTAACAGTCCAAGATACAGAAATCGTCTCATTTAGTCCAGCAGTAGTTGGGGCATTGGCTGCTGTCACGATTAAATCTGGGGCAGCAATGGTGATAGCTTGAGCGAATACATTATTGTCCTCGTTGGTTTCACCCTGGTTGTCGCCAGACCATCCTCCTCCTGCATCGGCGACAAATAAGAGGTAGCGATCGCCAGTTGCTACGGAGTTGTCAATATAAATGTCCTGGGTGACTGTATAACTCCCCCCAGATGCTAGAGGCGTATTCTCTCCTGTATCGCGGTAAGTGAGTTGGGTATCGCTTTCGTCGAAGAACTGGTCATCGGAAATATAAACTTTGTCATACCAGTCAGCGAAAGCAGAAACTAGACCTTGGTTTTTAACAGTCCAAGATACAGAAATCGTCTCATTTAATGCCGCGGTGGTTGGGGCATTTGCTGCTGTCACGATTAAATCTGGAGCATTTATGGTGATAGCTTGAGCGAATACATTGTTGTCCTCGTTGGTTTCAGCCTGGTTGTTGTAGCCTCTATCAGCGACAAATAAGAGGTAGCGATCGCCTGTTGCTACGGAGTTGAAAATAGAAATATCGTGGGTAGCTGTATAACTACCCCCAGATATTAGAGGCGTATCCTCTCCTGCATAGCGGTTGGTGAGTTGGGTATCGCTATCATCGAAGAACTGGTCATCGGAAATGTAAATATAGTCATACCAGTCAGCGAAAGCAGAAACTATACCTTGGTTTTTAACAGTCCAAGATACAGAAATCGTCTCATTTAATGCAGCCGTGGTTGGGGCATTGGCAGCAGTAATCACCAAATCTGGGGCAGCAATGGTGATTGCTTGGGCGAATACATTATTGTCCTCGTTGGTTTCACCCTGGTTGTCGCCATCGCCAGACCATCCCCTTTCTGCATCAGTGACAAATAACAGATAGCGATCACCTGTTGCTACATAGCCATAGCCACCAATAGAAATATCCAGGGTGGCTGTATAACTTCCCCCAGATGCTAAAGGTGTATTCTCTCTTGTATCGTAGCCGGTGAGATAGGTATCACTTTCGTCGAAGAATTGGTCATCAGAAATGTAAACATAGTCATACCAGTTAGCGAAAGCAGAAACTAGACCTTGGTTTTTAACAGTCCAAGATACAGAAATCGTCTCATTTAATGCCGCGGTGGTTGGGGCATTGGCAGCAGTAATCACCAAATCTGGAGTACCTATGGTGATGGCCTGGGCGAATACATTGTTAGTTTCATTGGTTTCACCCTGGTTGTTGCCGAAGTATTCTGTATCAGCGACAAATAATAGGTAGCGTTGGCGCAGCCCGTCGTAGACATCGCCTGTTCCTACGGAGTTGGGAATAAAAATATCCTTGGTAGCTGTATAACTTCCCTCAGATGCTAGAGGCGTATCCTCTCCTGCATAACGCTCGGTGAGCGCGGTATCGCTATTGTCTAAGAATTGGTCATCGGAAATGTAAACTCCGTCATACCAGTCAGTGAAAGCAGAAACTAGACCTTGGTTTTTAACAGTCCAAGATACAGAAATCGTCTCACCTAATGCAGCCGTAGTTGGGGCACTAGCTGCTGTCACCACCAAATCTGGGGCATTTATAGTAATTGCTTGGGCGAATACATTGTTAGTTTCATTGGTTTCAACCTGGTAGTTGTATCCATCGGTGACAAATAACAGGTAGCGACCTGTTCCTACATAAGAGTCAAGATAAATGTCTTGGGTAGCTGTATAACTCCCCCCAGATGCTAGAGGCGTATCTTCTGCTGCATAGCGGCTGGCTAGTTGGCGATCACTGTTGTCTAAGAACTGGTCATCGGAAATGTAAACTGTGTCATACCAATCAGCTAAGGCGGAAACTGTACCTTGATTTTTAACTGTCCAAGATACAGAAATCGTCTCACCTAATACAGCCGTAGTTGGGGCATTGGCGGTAGTAATGACTAAATCTGGGGCAGCAATAGTGATGGCTTGGGCGAATACATTGTTAGTTTCATTGGTTTCAATCTGATTTTCGTCTAAATATCCTCCTCCATCAGCGACAAATAATAGGTAGCGATCGCCTGTTGCTATTTTTTGGAGAAAGTTAAAAATAGAAATGTCCTGGGTGGCTGTATAACTCCCCCCAGATGCTAGAGGCGTATTTTCTGCTGCATCGCGGCGGCTGAGATAGGTATCGCTGTAGTCAAAGAACTGGTCATCGGAAATGTAAATATAGTCATACCAGTTAGATGAGGCAGAAACTAGACCTTGGTTTTTAACTGTCCAAGATACAGAAATCGTTTCACCTAATGCCGCCGTGGTTGGGGCATTGGCAGCAGTAATGACTAAATCTGGGGCATCATTTATGGTGATGGCTTGGGCGAATACATTGTTGTCCTCGTTGGTTTCAACCTGGTTATTTCGTCCATCGGCGACAAATAACAAGTAGCGATCGCCTGGTGCTACGGTGTTGGGAATAGAAATGTTCTGCGTGGCTGTATTGTTACTGGCAGATCCTAGAGGCCATCCAGAATATTCACCGACGAGGGTATCGCTAGAGTCGAAGAACTGGTCATTAGAAATGTAAATATAGTCAGTCGTGAAAAAGCCAGAAGTTGTACCTTGGTTTTTAACAGTCCAAGACACAGAAATTGTCTCACCTAATGCAGCTGTGGTTGGGGCACTAGCTGCTGTCACTACAAAATCTGGGGCAGCAATGGTGATGGCTTGGGCGAATACATTGTTGGTTTCATTGGTTTCACCCTGGTAGTGGTCTTTATCAGCGACAAATAAGAGATAGCGATTGCCTACAAAGTTGGAAATATAAATATCTTGGGTAACTGTGTAGCTACTGTCAGACGCTAGAGGCGTATTCTCTCTTCTCTCATGGAAGGCGAGTTGGGTATCGCTGTTGTCGAAGAACTGGTCATCGGAAATGTAAACTGCGTCATACCAGTTGTATGCCTTGGCAGAAATTGTACTTTGGTTTTTAACTGTCCAAGACACGGAAATCCTCTCATTTAATGCAACCGAGGCTGGAGCATTAGCTGCTGTCACCACCAAATCTGGTGCATTATTTATGGCGATCGCTTGGGCAAATACATTGTTGGTTTCATTGGTTTCACCCTGGGAGTGGTCATGATCAGCAACAAATAACAGATAGCGATCGCCCAGTGCTACGAAGTTGTCAATAGAAATATCCTCGGTAATTGTATAACTACTGCCAGATGCTAGAAGCTTATTCTCTCTTATGTAGCCGTCAGTGAGGCGGAAATCGCTTTCGTCAAAGAACTGGTCATCGGAAATGTAAATATAGTCATACCAGTCAGATGAGGTAGAAGCTGTACCTTGGTTTTTCACTGTCCAAGACACAGAAATTGTCTCACCTAACCCAGCTATGGTTGGGGCATTGGCAGCAGTAATAACTAAATCTACATCTGGGGGATCATTGATGGTGATGGCTTGGGCGAATACATTATTGTCATCGTTAGTTTCAAGCTGGTTGTTGTAATATTCTCCTCCATCAGCGACAAATAATAGGTAGTGAACGCCAGATCCTACATCGTCGGGAATAAAAATGTCTGAGGTATCGGTATAACTACTGCCAGAGGCTAAAGGTCTTCCAGAATTTGTGTAGAGGACAAAACTATCGCTGTCGTCTAAAAACTGGTCATTGGAAATGTAAATAAAGTCATACCAGTAAGATGAGGCAGAAACTGTACCTTGGTTTTTAACAGTCCAAGATACAGAAATCGTCTCGCCTAATTCAGCCATGATTGGGACGTTAGCTGCTGTCACGACTAAATCTGGGGCATTTATAGTGATAGGTTGGGCGAATACATTGTTAGTTTCATTGGTTTCACCCTGGTTGTTTCCTCCATCAGTAACAAATAACAGGTAGCGGCTGATATTACCTCGTGCTACGGAGTTGGGAATAGAAATGTTCTCGGTGGCTGTATAACTACCTGTGGCTGCTAGAGGCGTATTCTGTCCTCCATATTTAGAGAAGAGAAAAGTATCGCTTTGGTCTAATATCTGGTCATTGGAAATGTAAATATAGTCATTCCAGTAGTTTGCCAAGACATAATCTGTACTTTGGTTTTTGACTGTCCAAGACATGGGAATCGTCTCACCCAAAGTCACATATAGTGGAGCCGTCACAGAAGACACTATCAAATCAATATTGTTCATCAATAATCTTCCAATTGTTTAATAGATGCTGCTTTTTCCAACATAAACACCAATCTCCCCGTAGGTTGGGCTTAAAATCTAGTAGATTTTTGAACAACCCCCTTGCTTTATAAAGTCCAACTTGTGGGGATGTGGTGTTTGGTTTTATTGATCTATTCGTCCTCACACAGCGCTCAAAAAGTCGTTACTGCGGGGATGATGGATTGATTTGGTACTAGATTTAGCTGATATGGTGAATTGAGAAACTTGGTGTTCACCAGTTCTTTGTAAGCCTCTATATCTGTCCGCCAGTTAGTAATTATTTCTGATAGAGCAGCTAGACGCTGACTTTGTTCTTCTTGAACGATTGGGTGATTAAAAGTGGCTGTGAACAATACGATGGGGCGCACTGTTTGATCTGGCAGTTGTAATCCTCCTTGATTGATATCCAAGCTCATCTGTGTCCCTTCTAGGGTGTAATTAAACCGCATCGCCGCTTGCACTGGTGCTATACCAAATTCATGCCAGGGGCCAGGATTCAGCAGTGTGCCAAAGATATAATTGCGTGCTGTATTGTTTGGCTGCTCAAAGAAGACGTGTCCGCGAAAGTTAATAGACACGCCCTGATAGTCTACTTGCGCCAATGTCTCTACATATTTGCGAACTAGAGCCGGAATTTCCACATCTGTGGATTCTTTGGTGGCAATTACCTCTGTGAAAATAATCCGATTGACTTGTGCAATGATACTGATACCGTTTTGAAAGACTACCTGAGCATTAGAATTCGTTAGAACTGGTTGTTGAGCAAGTTCCCACTCAATAGGGACGATGCCACTATATTTCAGAAAATCTGGAGTTAAGATTGTCGGGTTGTACTGTTTCGCTACGATCGCAATGGCAATTTCTTGAATATTTAGACTTTGGCTCATTGGCTTTTTTTCTCTGTGCAAATTTAATTTTGAATCGGGGCAGAGCTAATTAAAAAATTAACCCAGTCTAACTTGCTGCTAAGGCTGCATCGAATAAAAAGCCGCATTTTTGGCAGTTTTGGTTGACTTCAATATTTTATGAAGTCCTCTATTTGTTAATAATTAGTCATCAAAGAATAATCTCAGTAAAACTGGGATTATTATTCATGATATTCATCTATTCATATAACATAACTACTTAAGTAATTTATGCAGAATCGGTATATATTTACTGATTCTTTCTATAAAAAGCATTTTTGAAAATTATTCCTGGAAATATAAATTTTAAGTGAAGTGCAACTGTCTAAACAACTCTCAATAATCCCATATAAACAAGATCCCCGATTTATTTAAGAAGTCGGGGATCTGCGGCTTTAATTTATATCTCGTCTACATCAATGTTTTTTTAGCAATAATTATCATTTGGACTTTTCAGTTGGTACACCCAAGTGGGTGAGAAATAATTCAGCCAGTAGGGTGAACCAGGTGTGCGAGGTTACATTTTGTAAAAAAAGAGATTCTAGTAGTAGAGAACATTGATTTTACCTAACTCTAGTGAGAAGAATTCTATGAAACTTACAAAATTAGCTGCCTCTGCATTTGCTGTTGCTTCCATTGTTTTCTCGGCGGGAATTGCTTCTGCTCAAACAGCCGGTACAAACGGTAATTATATTGGTGCTGGTGTTGCAGTTGGTGCAACCAGTGGCGGACAAGGAAACGATGAAGCCCAAATTGGAGGGAATATTCAAGGACGTTACGCCCTTCCCAATGCACCTGTTTCGCTGCGGGGTTCTGTTCTGTATGGTGGTGATGCTGCTGCAATTATGCCCATCGTCACTTACGATGCGCCGATCGCCAGAAACACTAACGTTTACTTCGGTGGTGGTTATTCTTTTGTAACTGAAGAAGGTCAAAAAACCCCATTGGGCAATCGGAATTCACCTGTAGTCACCCTTGGTATTGAATCAGAAGTTAGCAATAATGTTATTGCTTATGGCGATACTAAATGGGGCATTGATGCCTACAGAAATAGTGATGCTGATGCTGTCAGCTTCCAAGCTGGATTAGGCTATCGCTTCTAGTGATTACGAGCTAGGAGACAGCTTATTCACAAGCTAAAGGATAATGTTTACCAGCCGTAATAGAATTTACTCTGTCATATCTGAGCATTCTTACTCAGATATGACACATTTTTTAATCATTTTTATTTATGATTTTGATAACCAATTATGTTGGTCATTATTAATAGTTTTTCTTAAAGTTAAATGGCCGATTTTAAATATGCCTAAAAGATATTACTCATGGAAAAGATTAATCCCATTCCAGAAATACTGGGTGAAACAACAGATGTAGAATCTTGGCTAATTCGGGCTGGGCTAAGATTTTCAGACTTAGGTAACGATGCCGCCAGTATTGCAATCCGTAAGCAATGGCGAGAATATCAAGCCGCAGTTCAAAGATGCTGTGCAGTCCTACACCAACCACCTTCACGTGTTCAATTAAGCGGCGACTATGCCAACCTGAGAATACCTGGGGGTGCATCAACGCATTGTGCGATTCCTCATACCGATTCTATGTGAGGCTGTACTTCAACCTGATGCGGATTTATTCTTCCACAAGCAGAGATTTTAGCAACTTGATGATGGTAATTCAGAATTCTGAATGCTTCTTATTAATCAATACGCTTGGGTTAAGGATTTTTGGTATTGATTTTAGGTCTGTAGAGACGTTGCAATGCAACGTCTCTACAAAGGATTTCGGGCTTAACTGAAATGTATTGTCTTATTAATAACTCTGTTGCACACCGTTTACTACTGGTTTAACTTCAGAAAATGGATCGGTGCCACCACCCCAGTTAAAATCACTAATTCGGATGCTAAAGCCGCCTAATTCCAAGACTGGATTGTAACGCAAGGTGATGCCATAGGTGCGACGGCTATATTCTAAAATATAATCAGTACTGCTTTCTCTACCAGTATCTAAGTTAACAGATGTTTGAAAGCCTAAGCGAAAAGGGCCGTAGATTTGCTGTGATATCCCAGCAGTCAAAACTTTGTTATCAACGGAGCGATCAAATAAAAAGGGTGATAATCCGTTATTTAAGCCTTGAGAGAAACTAATATTAAAGGCGGTATAGTCGAAAAAAGGGCGAGAAAAATGACCAACTTGTCCTTGTAAACCAATTCTCGCAGTTAGGGTGCTTTGGTTATCACCATTGCTGTAATAACTCGTAGTGCCCGTAAGTCCTGCGATCGCTTGCAAGTAAGGAACTACAGGGTTAGCCGTGTATCTTAATCCCTCAGTGGCAGTGGGTGGTAATGGTTTTCCCTGCCACAGTAATACCCCAGTACTGAGGTCAGCACTAGCTTGGAAACGACCTAGTGAAATGCGATCGTTTTCCCGTATGGGTTCTAGTAAGTCTTGACGATCGGTATTAGCATCGATATACTGAGCGCTTCCCTGATAGGTGAGGTTGATGCCACTTTTTCCTAAAGGAATCACAGGAGAGGTAATAATGCCCCCAAAACTGCTCTGGACAGTTTGAAAACCGAGAGTACCGTTGTAGAGGCGATCGCGGTAATTATATTGCACATTCAAGAGATGAGGAAGGGAAGTGCCTATTATCTGACGCAATCCCAAATTTATCCGCAAATTGTCTTCTACCTTGTCAAAGTCAAAACTGGTTAACTCCCCAGTTCCTTGAATTACTGCTCGTGGACTCAAAACAGAATTTACCTTTGTCTTGACAGCAAATAGTGAGCCTAAGTTACCTATACCTTCTTGCACACCTCTCTGTACTAGTAACTGAGGCGTGATTGTCCAGCTTGTCTTCTCTGTATCGATCACTGGAAAGCCACGCTCAATATACAAACCACCCCGCTTATCTCCATCATAGCCGGGAGAAACTATTGCAGGTGTAACGTCCCGCTCTCGGCGGTCAATCGTCTGCTGATTCACCGGAATTGGTAAGGAGATTCTTTGATCCAATACCAAACGCTGTCGCTGTGTTCTAATGCGGTCTACCAAGGGTGTTTCTCGTGTCAGAGTTACTGTATCTGCGCGTAACTCTAGTTCTGGAGGCGAAAAAGGATCATTGGTGATGCGGACATCTCTTGCTTGCCAGCCTTGGGGATAGAAGTCAATGTGTTCAGCTTCAAATCTGAGCCGATTGACTACACCTCCTGTTTTCGGGGGTGAGAGGTTGCTAGCATCAGCCTGACCCCCGACTGTAAAATCAATTCCTCCAGGGCTGCTTACACCAGAAAGGGGTTGATTGGCTCTAATGCGATCGCTAGGCGGACGTTTTGTTACTCCACCAGCAGCTGCATCTATGGGTGAGAAAGCAAAATCTGTTTGTGCTGAGGGCACATAAATTTCTCCTCTACCATTTAAGAGTTCTCCATTATCTTGAACAAAGTTATAGGTAAAGCGTTGTCCACGCAGTATTTGATCGCCCCTGGTTAAAGTTACGTTGCCTTCTCCGGCAGCAATTAAGTTGTCTAAATTAACTTGCAAGCGATCGGCATCCACCACCGCGCCATCAAATCGCACAACTACATTTCCAACAGCTGTAATAATTCGCCGTTGCTCGTCATACTCTTGCCGATCTGAAGTGACTTCGACAATTCTCGGTTTGGCTGGCGGTTTGCTAGCTGGTGCTTGTGGCTGATTGGTGGTATTTACTGGTGGTGTAGATGTTGGCGCTTGAGTTTGTTGTTGGACTTGAGAACTGAATTCTACAGTGATGGGCGTTGGGAGTTGCTTTGTCGGATTACGAGACTGGAATTTTATAAAATTTTGTACTGATTGAGAACTTGGTGCAAGATCGGCAGCAGATAGAGAGATATTGTCTCTTTGTGAAGACTGTGGCGCAGTAATGTCACTTAGCTGTCTTTGCTGGCCTAACTTCTTAGCTAAAATTTCCGCCTTGGATTCGACTAACTTATTGCTGGTTGTAACCCTGGGGACAACTGGAATAGAAGGCGGAGATTGGGCGACAAGGGGACTTGGAGAGACCCTATAGTTCAATCGTAGAGAGTCCAAAAAGGTTTGTTTTTCTCTACCAATAGAATTGGGATTTAGCGTAGACGCATTGGCGAAGCCTCTCGTAGAGAAGCGGCTTGTCGTTACACCTTGATCACCGAGTTTTTGAGAAGGTTCAGGTTTTGTATTTAGAGAAGGCTCCGCTCCAACTTTTTTTGACAATGCAGCGGCTTCTATTTGCGTCTCCCGTTTGCGTAACGCCGCTCTTAGGAGAAGCTCTGAGCGGCGGCGTTCGACGCTCGGATGGCCATTAGAGGTTTTAATATCCTGCGTTGGATAACCAACAATCAGCGATTTCCCCAAAAGTTCAGCACTTCCAGAGTCAGTAATGGGGGAAATTTTTGGTGGGAAGGTTTCTGGTGGATGGGGTACAGAGGAAGTTTCGGCAACTACCGAGTCATCCTGAGTTGAATTGATGGGAGTTGGCAATGGCGAATTACTTTTGGTGTCACCCGTAATTGACAACTCAGGCAAATCCTTAGACTGCTTGGATTTGTCTGTCTTTTCCTGCATTCCAGTTTCTACAACTGAAAGAAACTTTGTATGACTAGCAGATGAGGTGGGATTTACAGGTTGTAAAGATTCGAGGATAGGAGGCGGATTGGGTGGCAGAACTGGATGAAGCATAAGTGAGCAAAATCGGGCTAACAAACAGCCAAATGACGGACGGAAGGATAAACTATACATTCTGCCTTCCGACTGTCGCCTTCTGCTACCTACAGCAAGCTACCTGGAGGAAGAAACTTACTAAATTTCGCTTAGTAAGTTTCTGTGGCGTTTAGTATTTTCCGCCTTCCAAAGTTGCGGATGATTTATCGCCCTTTTACTCTAAGTCCCGACGGCCGGGGTTACGAGCAGGATCGTTCGACAAAAATCCGAAGATGAAGATAGTTACGAAGAAGGCAACAACAATATAAACAGCGATTTTTAAAGTCAGCATAGAAATATCTCCAACGGGTAAAACAAAGAAAGCTTTTCTTTGAGGATCTGCCATGCAGAAAAGATAGCTACTTTATATTACCCAAATCTCGTCCCTTTTTTAGAGGACTGTGGGGATTGGGGATTGGGGATTAGGGACTAGCAGTGTCTATCCTACGGTTATTGAGAATCCTGCAAGATTTAGATGCCCTTCAAAAATAACTCACAGATCGTTTACTCTTGTGACGTTGACTAACAACAAAGGTTTCCCAAAAAAGTTTACAGGAATATAGTTCTAATGCTCAATGCCCCATTCCCGATTCCCAATTCCCCATTCCCAATTCCCCATAACCTATTTCTCAGTTTGAACTAATGCTTAAGTCTTTGCCAATTCGGTTTTTGACTACTCGTGCAGGTATACCTACAGCAACGGAAAAAGGAGGAATATCTTTATTGACAACTGCTCCCGCACCAATAACACTACCTTTGCCAATAGTAACGCCATCTAATACCGTTACTCCATGACCTAGCCAACAATCATCTTCAATCACAATTCCCTTGCGACTAACACCTTGGTATTTAATTAGCTCCATCGGATCAGCAAAATTATGATTATTGGCATATATCCCGGAATGGGCAGCAATCATGCAGTGTTTGCCAATTTTAATGTCTCCTGGCCCCTCAATACACACGTTGGGAGCAATGAAGGTGTCTTCATCAATATGTATACACGTATCTTCCAAGCACCCTATATCAACGTTACGCTCAATAGCCACTCTATTGCCTAGATGAATTTTATTATTTTTGTGTCCTCTAGCATCCATGCGTACACCCTTGAAAATATAGACTCCACTGCCGATCTCAATACAAGAAGCACCATTAAATTCAACACCATTTTGAATATAAACTGGGCTGCCTATTTGGGCAAAAATACTCCGATATCCTAAACTACGCAACTTTGGCCCCAGAATAAGTGTAGGAAGATCCCCTAACACAGTAGTTACTACAAGTTCTTGCACACGCTGCAATTTGGAAAAATCTTGCTCATTAGGCATGGCTACATATCTCTTCAATTAATTGTTGTTGACAGTATTGAAAGTTTTTTGCCTGTATCCTAATCTTCTGCCAATACTAAGAAATACGAGATTTCTTAGTATTGGCAGTATACCGAAATTTACCCATATTTTTAGATGGTTTTCCAAAACTTGAAAAACCTCCAGTCTGGCTTTAACTATGTGAGCAATTCTTGAAATTAGGTGTGTTAGAATTACTCACTTGATATGCACAACAACTACCTTGGATCAATAGAAGCTTTTGTACCAGTTAAGGCATATAAAAACTTTGCTTCTTTTTCACCAGAGCAATTAACAAAAAATCTTTGTGCATTGCAGGGTCAAACCCCAGACTATGAAATTATCTGATGGGTAAATTGGTTGGTTTAGATAGGATACTGTTTTGGTTATCTGGCAAATTTGCAAAGCTTGTTACGCAACTAGGGATTGAGTTGTTTGCCTTGAGGCTACTTCCTATCAGGCGGTTTTAGTCTTTTAAAACAACTCAGTTCCACAAGCTATGTTGCAACAAAAAATACATTTAACTAGACTATATTCAAAAATTTAGATAAAATTTCTGCCTAGCATAACAATGTAATTATTGTTGGGTCTAATTGGGTATTATTGCCCCAAAAAACCCAATTAGGGTGGATTATCCCCAACATCAGCCATCACATTGAAGTTGACCATCGGTGCAAACAAGTAAGCGCTTCCCCGACTGCTATGACGGCTTTCTTGCAACGAATTTCTAGAGTATGCTGCTCCAATCATGTTGCACACAGATGATTTACAGACTAGCAAATTCATGCTTGTAATTACATGAATCGTTTTTAATAACAGTTGCTTTTAACAATAACACATTTTATTTTTAGTGGAACACTCTTAATAAATAAGTTGATTGGTGATGAGAATATTGTAAAATAGCTAACTTTTTTTATGGAACTATCGCTACTCTTAAATAATTTTATACACCTAGATAAAATTCCTGGAGGACGGTAATTTAAAAAATGATCACAGATGTTAATTGTCTTTTTGTCTATATTTCTACCTTTGCTTGTCCAAGTAATTTAATAATTGGGCGTTAAACTCAGAATGATATCTACTATACTAGTGACACCCTCTTCGTTCAAAAACTGAAAATTTTCTTCTTCCTTATTACTTAATATCTAAAAATTTGTAAATCACCCATTCGGGTGAACCAAGCGGGTGATGCGTGCTTGGTGTTACTCATTATAAATTTTATTGTAAAGAAAGCTAAAACTTAGCTTAGTTTCCAGGAGAAGTCCACAAAACAACATTAACTTGACCACATTGAGGTATCGGTTTTAACTCACACACTTGGTTCAAATTATGGCTTTAATTAAAGAAATTGTCCAAGAAGCTCTAAATAGCGGCTATCTGAGTGTTGTAGCCGAAGAACAACTGCGATCGCAACTTCAAAGTAATTATGACTCAGAAGACCTAGATGCCTGGATCATTTTACAGCGAGCTATGGTAGCGGGTGATGTAAAACTTGAGTCGCGCCGAAAAAAAGCTTCTCTTTCTCCTAAAGCCAAGGACGCTTCATCAAGTATCAAACTTGCTTATCAAATGGCAGCGGAGATTGCTTATGCAGCTGCTGTAGCTTTGTCAATGACAAAAAATACTAAAGACCAACCTTCACTAGGTTCATAAGATAACACGCTAAGAAGTTATTTTCCTGATTTAGTATCCAAAATTTATACCAAGTAGTTTGCGACGCTTTTTCTAGTTAACTGCTTGGTATTATTTTTACACATTCCTCTTTTAAGTGATGTCTACATGGGTTACTTTGTATCACATCTTCTCAAACAATCCTTAACCTAAGAATCATAGCTGCTTATTTTATAGTACAATTTTATTAAAAAATAATTAAAAATTTAACCTTTGTGGAAATAGCTATAAGGAAAATTCACCCTCAGCCAAGACATTAAAACTGATCCCCGGAAGCAATACTAAAATAAATATAAATTATTTATTCAAAACTAGATTTTTTTCAGTGTATAGATGCCACTCAATGATTAAATCTTAATATACCAAGTACATGGCTGAGAAGTAAGGCACAGAATTAGAAACACCTTGGTGTAAACTTTAGCAACGATGTTAAAAAAATTCTCAATGCTTAACAAAGTCATCGCTTCTTCACAAACTACAGTATAAAGAATTGGCAACATTGGTAAAGACAGTAAACAATAACCATAACTAAACTTGGAGTTTTGCCAACCTATGCAGCCAATTCGCACATTTAACGTATCCCCTTCACTACCACCGCGACTCGAACCACTGCGGCGGTTAGCATATAACTTGCACTGGGATTGGAACGTTGAGAGCAAAGATTTATTTCGTCGCTTAGACTCTGACTTGTGGGAGTCTAGCCATCATAACCCAGTGTTGATGCTCGGTACTATCTCTCAATCGCGGCTTTTGGAAGTTGTCGAAGATGAAGGCTTTCTAGCGCAAATGGATCGAGCTGACCGTCAGTTAGACGATTATTTGCAAGAACGCACTTGGTATCAAAAACAACGGGAAGACAAACCAAAAGAATGCTACGCCTATTTTTCGGCGGAATTTGGACTTGTTGATTGTTTACCTGTCTATTCTGGCGGCTTAGGCGTTCTGGCGGGGGATCACCTCAAATCTGCTAGTGACTTGGGGCTACCGCTTGTTGGTGTAGGTTTGCTGTATCAGCAAGGTTACTTTGCCCAGTATCTCAATGCTGATGGCTGGCAGCAAGAACGCTACTTGCTCAATGATTTTTATAATATGCCCTTGCATCTAGAGCGCAATGCCGATGGTTCAGAACTACGGATTGCGGTAGATTATCCTGGACGCAAGGTATACGCTAGAGTTTGGCGTGTACAGGTGGGAACAGTTCCCTTGTATCTGCTAGACACCAATATTGAACCCAATAACACTTACGACCACGACATTACAGACCAGCTGTATGGTGGCGACATCGATATGCGTATCCACCAGGAAATCATGCTGGGGATCGGTGGTGTGCAAATGCTCAAAGCTTTGGGGCTGAAAGTCACCGCCTACCACATGAATGAAGGCCACGCCGCCTTCTCTGCCCTAGAACGCATCCGTTTGCTGATTCAGGAAGAAGGGCTGAGTTATGCCCAAGCAAAACAGGTGGTGGCTTCCAGTAATATTTTTACTACCCACACGCCAGTACCAGCAGGGATTGACTTATTCGCTCCCGACAAAATGCTGCACTACTTGGGGTACTATGCAGAGATATTTGGGTTGCCTAAAGAGCAATTTTTAGGACTGGGGCGCGAGAATACAGGCGATTTATCTGGGCCTTTCAGTATGGCGGTGCTGGCGCTGAAGATGGCAACATTTTCTAACGGTGTCGCCCAACTGCATGGTGTGGTGTCGCGGCAAATGTTCCAGGGTTTGTGGCAAAATGTGCCAGTAGAAGAAGTGCCGATCGCAGCAATTACTAATGGTGTCCATGCTCGGAGTTGTGTGGCGAAATCGACTCAAGAGTTGTACGATCGCTACCTCGGGCCAAATTGGTCATCAGCACCACCAGATAGCCCATTGTGGGAGCGGATGGACGCTATACCTGATGAAGAATTGTGGCGCAATCACGAACGCTGCCGCTTGGATATGATTTTGTATGTGCGGGAGCATTTGGTCAAGCATTTGAGCGATCGCGGTGCTTCAGCTTCCGAAATTATCCAGGCACAAGAAGTTTTAGATCCTTACGCTTTCACCATTGGCTTTGCCCGTCGCTTTGCCACCTACAAACGCGCCACCCTCTGGATGCGTGATTTGGATCGGATTAAGCGGCTTCTGCTGGCTAACAAAGACCGGAAAGTGCAATTTGTGATTGCTGGGAAAGCACATCCGAAGGATATTCCCGGTAAAGAACTGATCCGCGATATCAACCACTTTATCCGCGAACAGCATTTAGAAAAACAGGTAGTGTTTGTCCCCAATTACGACATTCACATCTCCCGGTTGATGGTTGCGGGTTGCGATATCTGGTTAAATACACCGCGTCGTCCACGGGAAGCCTCTGGTACTAGTGGCATGAAAGCCGCAATGAATGGCTTGCCGAATTTAAGTGTACTAGATGGCTGGTGGGATGAAGCTGATTATGTCCGCACGGGTTGGGCGATTGGACATGGAGAGAATTACGACGATCCTAACTACCAAGATGAAGTAGAAGCAAATGCTCTCTACGAATTGTTAGAGAAGGAAGTTGTACCGCTATTTTATGAACATCGGGATACTGATGGCTTACCCCGTCCGTGGGTTGCCAAAATGAAGGATGCAATTCGGTTGAATTGTCCGTTCTTTAATACAGCGCGGATGGTAGGAGAATATGCACAAAGGGCTTATTTCCCAGCTAGCGATCGCTATCATACCCTGACTGTTGATAACTATGCCCCAGCGAAAGAACTAGCTGCTTGGAAAGAAAAATTGGGCGAACACTGGTTCAACATCAGAATCAAAGATGTTGATGTATCGGCAGCTTCAGACATTGAAGTTAACCAAACTGTTGCTGTCAAGGCCAAGGTTGACTTGGCAACTTTGACAAATGATGATGTGCAGGTGGAGTTATATCAAGGTGCGATCGATGCCAATGGTGAGATTGTCAACGCTGTAACAGTGGTGATGGATTACCAAGGTGAGGATTCACAACAATTGAGCATTTACACGGGTAATATTACTTATACCGCTTCTGGTTTACAGGGCTTGTCTTTGCGTGTATTGCCGAAAAATCCAAATCTGGCTAATGCTTATGAACCAAGGTTGATTGCTTGGGCAGAGTAAGAGTGCTGAGTAGTTAATAAATACTCAAGAATAGGCGTTGCTAACTTAATTTAGCAACGTCTTTTATTATGTGATGCAGTCATGCCCCAAAATAACTATTGCTAAAATGATGAGGAATTAGAAGGCAATACAGTTCAGTTAAGCATTTTTTCCTTCTCTTTCTTCTCTCTGTGTACTCTGCGCCTCTGTGGTTCGTTAAAAAAATGACTTTGACAAAGAGTGCTAGCCTTAACTGAACCGTATTGAATTAGAAGGAAAATGCGATTTTAAGTTTAACAATGCCTTTTATATCAAACATTTTTAGGTAAGTAATTAATATCTAGTAGCTGTTCTAAGGTATAGGTAGAATATTGAGGTAAGTTATCGAGTTTGCCTTCAGTTTTATCAATTACATACCCTAAAGCATCATTATAAATTGATGGTAATTCTTTTTCTAAAAATTGATATAAATTCGTTGTTAACTGACGTTTTAATTGATTCCTAAAACCTCTAATTTCTGCTTTCCAATGTCCAGAATTATATTGAGATTCTTCTGTCCAGTATTGCAGTAGCAAGAGATGTCTAATAATTTGTTCTAATAAACTAGCAACCTTGGCTTTGTCTCTACGACCCAAACTTTCTAGCTCCTCAATTAAATTTTCTAAATCTAATTGTTCTAAATGGTTAGCTTTCAATAACTTGATTGTTTCGTCTAACCAGAGATGCTCGTCAATTTCATAAAGTTGTTTCAAACTCAAATTAGAACTAACTCCTTGCATAAAAACTCCTTGAGTTAAATCTTACTACATTACAATTTTAGGCTAATATTCTCTGAGGGATGATAATGTAGCCAGTGGTGCGATCGCCAAGTACTAAGTTACGTTGTTCTCCCCAATACCACCAATAAGCAGCTACATAAGCGCAAATTAAGCTGTCTAGTTTATCTTCGGTTGCTTTGAGGGCTGCGCCTGTGGTGGGGATTTCTAGGAGGAACGAACCGCAGAGGCGCAGAGGGTGCAGAGGAGGGGAAAGAGAGGGGAGGATATTGAGAACGTAATTTTGGAGTTTGATTAGTTCTAGGCGACGCTCAGTGAGTCTTCCTTTTTTGTATTTGAGGATGCGTTCTAAGTTGAATAGGTTAACTATTGCTGGGTGGGGAAAGACTTCTATTTGATATCTGCTTAGTTTTTGCGGTTGAATGGTGGGGGCGTGGGCAAAACCACGTGATTCTAATTCTAAGCCAAAGTTGATGGTGCGATCGCTGAAGGGTAGGTTTTGATTCGCTGGGTAGCAGCCTGCATGATATTTACCGAAGTATTTGTGGCTGAGTTTGTCGGGGAGGCGGCTCCCGGTGGCGTTGGGTATGAGGGTAGGTGCATCTACGGCAATGACTGCTGGTTCGTCTGGTTGGACGCTATGATCAATCCAGGTAAGGATGTCTGCAATAGCTTCTTTGCGGTCTAGATCGAGTAGTTGCAGTTGTCCATCTACCCATTCTAAACAGCATAGTCCACTTGGTTGCGATCGCCAGCCTAAATCAATGCCAATAAATTTCATTGCCATAACATGAATTTGCGATTATTTTCGCATTTTCAGGCTACCATTTACCTAAATTTACTTACTAAAAATTGTGAGAAATAATCTTATAATCTGAAATAGCTTGTCTTAATTTATTTTATCTGGCAATAATTTAATCAAGATTATTCCAATGAAAATATTATTTTTACATCCCAATTTTCCCTCCCAATTTCGCAACCTAGCGACAGTTTTAGGTAAAGATCCTAATTGCAAAGTCGTCTTTGGAACAAATCGTCGTGAAGGCGAAATACCTGGCGTTTTTAAAGCTATTTACACTCCTTCTCGGGAAGCTGCTCCCCAAACCCACCATTACGTTCGCAACCTAGAAAATGCTGTTCTCACCGCGCAGGCTGTCTATCGCGTGGCAGAAAAATTAAAAGTCGAGGGTTTTGTTCCAGATATAGTCTATGGCCATTCTGGTTGGGGGCCGACTTTATTTATGAAAGATGTTTTTCCCAAAGCAGAATTATTGTGTTATTTCGAGTGGTTTTATCACGCTCACGGTTCTGATGCAGATTTTGATCCCAATGAACCTCTGAATGCTGATGATGAATGCCGTATCCGCGTGAAAAATGCACCGATTTTGACTGATTTATATAGCTGCGATCGCGGCCTTTCTCCCACCAATTGGCAGCGTTACCAGTTCCCCAAAGAATATCATAGCAAAATCACTGTACTTCATGATGGTATTGATACCAATTATTTTGTTCCTAAGCCAGACGCAAAGTTAGTTTTACCAAGAATAAATCTTGACCTTTCGCATGTCGAAGAGTTGGTAACTTATGTGGGACGGGGAATGGAACCTTATAGAGGATTTCCACAGTTTATGGAAACGGTGGCACTAATTCAACAGCGAAGACCTAAGTGTCATGTAGTAGTTGTGGGAGAAGATAGGGTGGCTTATGGGAAGAATCTTCCCGATGGTCAGACTTATAAACAATTAATGCTAGAAAAATTAAAATCATCTTTAGATTTATCAAGGCTGCACTTTACAGATAGACTACCTTACAATGAGTATCTACAAGTTTTACAAGCTTCTTCTGCTCATATTTATTTAACCCGTCCTTTTGTTTTATCTTGGTCAATGTTAGAAGTAATGGCAGCAGGATGTTTACTAATAGCTTCTAAAACTCCGCCAGTCTTGGAGGTCATCCAGGATGGGGTGAATGGACTGTTGGTAGATTTCTTTTCTCCCCAAGATATTGCTAATCGGGTTGAAGAGGCGCTGAATCATCCTCAAGAGATGAAAAAAATTCGTGCGAATGCGCGAGAGACAATTTTAAAGCGTTATGATTTAGCCAAACTGTTACCACAGCATTTGCAATGGATGTTTGCTGGTAAAAATTCTGAGAGTTTAAAAAAACGCTCAGTTTCTAAAGGATTTGGAAGAAATTAGCTGAATATTTGGGTTTAAAATACTCAAAGGTTGATTGGGTAAAATAAATTTTTTTGAAAGGATATTTACCAATAAAAGATCAATATCTCAATGCGAATTATTTTTACCATTGCCCATTTTTTTAAACCTAGCGGTGACGGTCGTCATGCTTCCCAACGCAAAGATCCACAACCCCGCTTGCAGGCGTTAACTAAAAGCCTTACTGCCTTACACGAATTATTTGGCAAATCTCAAAGTATCATTAATATTGCTCAACGAATAGCTTTCCCTGCGAATCAACCCCAGTCGCACGAACTAAATATTGTTATTTGCACAACCCAAGATAATCATCTTGTGAATCAGCTTTCATTACCATCCCATTTATATAAGCATCATTCTACTAATGTAGAACCTCTACTTTTGGGGTTTGAATGCCAAGCTGTTCTGCAAAGTTGTCTTGGTCAGTATGATTACTATTGCTTCCTTGAAGATGACTTAATTATCTATGACCCTTGGTTTTTTATCAAATTAAATTGGTTTACCCACCAAGCGGGTGACTTAAACTTGCTCCAGCCAAATCGTTATGAAGTTTCCCCCCACGGTTTGGTTCATAAAGCTTACATTGATGGAGATTTGGCTTTACGAGTAACTGCTCCCTTTCAAAATGTGCAGGAGCAACAGGAACTCAAGGGTACAATCATGAATGCACCAATTACCTTTCGTCGTGCCCTCAATCCTCATGCAGGCTGCTACTTTTTGAATGCAAATCAGATGGCTCAATGGGCTAGTCAATCCTATTTTCTCGAACGCGATATTAGTTTTGTTGGCCCTCTAGAAAGTGCTGCTACCTTGGGAATTATGAAGACATTTCGGATTTATAAAACTTCACCTGAGCAAGCCAGCTTTTTGGAGATTCAACACTTTGGAACAGGATTTCTAGGGCTAATTGGAGGACAGGTGGGTTTAGCAAATAATTAATATCAGTTCTTGATCAAAGGAATTAGCGATCGCTAATTCCTTCTTGACAATTTACCTTGTAAGGATGGTTACTATAGTTACAACTGGGAAAAAAGTAACTTACCAGTCCAAGATTACCTATAATTTTTATGACAAACACTATTTCAATTACCGATTCCCTGGTTCCTAATCCTCTACCGAAACCAGCAATCATTCGACTAGAAAACATTTTCAAGATTTATGGTACTGGCGAAACAGAGGTACGAGCGCTGAATGATGTCAACTTAATTGTGGAACAGGGCGAATATTGTGCAATCATGGGCCCTTCTGGTTCTGGCAAATCCACAGCCATGAATATTATCGGTTGTTTAGACCGTCCGACAACCGGACATTACTACTTAGATAATCTTGATGTAGCCCAAATGGACGATCGCTCATTGGCACACATCCGTAATAAAAAGCTGGGGTTTGTGTTTCAACAATTCCACCTATTGCCCCAACTAACAGCATTAGAAAATGTGATGCTGCCAATGCTGTATGCTGGTGTGAGTCCAAAAGAAAGAAGCGATCGCGCAATCGTTGCATTGACGCAAGTCGGTTTAGCAAATCGCCTCAACAACAAACCAACTCAACTATCTGGTGGACAACAACAAAGAGTAGCGATCGCACGAGCCATTGTCAATCGTCCTGTAGTACTCCTAGCCGATGAACCCACAGGCGCACTTGATTCGCGCACAACTCAAGAAGTCTTAGATATCTTTAGCGAACTCAATAGCAGTGGAATCACAGTTGTCATGGTGACACATGAGCCAGAAGTTGCCCGTCAAACCCAGCGCATCGTTTGGTTCCGCGATGGTCAAGTGGTACACTCCAATCTGACTCCATCTGACTTGAATCAGTTGGCTGTCTCATAAGTTATTAAAGTCCGCTTTCCTTCTCTAAGATAGGCTGCGCCAATAGAGCTTGGCACAGCGTAGGAGGAAGCGGACTTTGTTAGTGTAGCCGAGACTTCTAGCCGCCAGTCCCGATTACAAACTCGACGTTTTTCCAGTTTCTGCTTGCGTTGCGATCGGCTTAACATCGGTGTAACCCACTTCACCAGCTATTGTCCGAAACACCGAAATTTGCTCGTCAAAATCTAGTTTTTCAATCTGTGAAACCAGATCATTAATAGCCTTACTTGGCTCGTAGCTACCTGGTAAGTCAACTACTTGATTCCCCATAGCTACCGCCCAAGCATACCAAACTAGCAGCTGGTTGTTTTCTTTTATCGCCCCATAAGCACGGGAATATTCTGTATCTTTGCGATTAACAATATCCCGCATAATATCTAGTTGTTGATCATCTGATAATTCAAAAAAGTCTCCTAGCAGAAGTGGTGATAATTCTGGTTCAGCAGCAGCAGGAACAGCTGGCGTGATAGAATCACCCATTTTTTTATAAACCAAATAGAACCAAGCTAATTTTGCATCGGTATCTAAATTGTTAAATGTATCCACCAATTTTTGAGTTTCATTGCTCTGGGCTTGAGAAATAGTTTTATCGTAACTTGCAGTCATAATTTTATTTCCAAAGAAATTTTACAGCACAAACTAAGGCCTACCAAAGTTTGAGTATCAGCTTCTACTATCGAGAGAAAGAGTTATATTAATTGCAAATTCTAGCTTTAATCTATCTTTTAATAGACGTAAAGTCTCTCCTAAGGGAGCATGAAAATAGCTAATTACCTCGCTATACTTTTTCAAGTAAGCAATAAAAAATTTAACTTAAGGATTTTAATTATGTCTGATGAAGTAAAGCCCAATGTTAATGAAGCTCCCACCCATGATGCTCAATTAGCTGCCGAAAATATAGCTAGTGGTGAAGAAAAAGCGCCAAAAGTTGATTTTGATGCTGACTATGCAGCTGCACAACAATTTAGCGTGAGTGAAGTTGATCGCACTGGTGAAGGTGCAGCAGCAGCCGAAGCAGCCACAGCACCTGATTATCAAATCTCTAAGCCAGAAGAGACAAAAATTGAAGCGCAGTCAACTGGTAATCCTGACGATTATGCAGATTTAGCAAAGGAAGTTGGGAATTCTAGAACTGAAGGTGTGGCTAATGTCAGTGATGAACTAGTACAAAAAGCTTTGGAAAAGGGTCAACCGAAAAAGTAATTTTTCCTAATCCCATATTTAGACATCTGGTGAAAAAGAACGTAGAGACCTAGCTAGGCTAGGTCTCTAAAATGTTTATGGATAACGCATATTTAATTTATGAAGATATCTATATAATTAATAACCATTCATCACTTTTAGCAGTTCGCTAGGTTGGTGGATCAAATAATCTGGATTTTGTTTAGCTAGTACTTCCGATGAGTTAAAGCCCCAAGCTACTGCAATTACTTGGATATTTGCTTTCTTAGATGCTTCTATATCTCTGGTTTCATCACCTACATAAATAACTTCTTGGGGTTTGAGTTGTCTTTGCCTCAATACATTATTGATTATGGTTGTTTTACCAAAAATTGTAATTCCTGAGTAGATAAAATCAAACAGGTGATTTAAATCATTGATTGTGAGAAATTGGGTAACGTTATCTTTAGAATTAGAAGTGATAATACCCAGTTTATATCCTTGATTTTGCAGTTCTATTAATGCTTCTTTAATTCCCGGAATTGGTTTTAATTCAGGAATTTTGTTTTTTAATTCTCCTTTAACTTTTTTAACTAAAAAAGGTATTTTAAATAGAGAAACTCCTGAATACTTAATAATTTCCCTAGATGTTAAGTTTTTAAGGAAACCTAATTGCTCTGGGCTGATGTGTCTATAACCAAAGTCTACAGCTAGACGATTGGCAATACTTACAAGGGCATCTACCGTATCAGCAATTGTGCCATCAAAATCAAAAATAATTACTTTCGGGGTCATTATTTGCCTGGATGCGTCAAGATTAGCTAGGGCGTTGCGTCGTAACATTTCTGGCTTAATCCGCCGCAAGGCAGATGCTGGAAATCGTTTATCCCACTCCTGGTCTGAGATTTGGGCTAATTCTAGCAGTTTGGGAGCAATATTCCCAGGATAAGGTTGAAACTCTGGAATATCAGTTGTGTTGGCAAAACGTTGATTCCAAGGACAAACATCTTGACAAATATCACAACCAGCAACCCAGCCTTGTAAATGAGGTGCGATCGCCTCTGGCAGTTTTTCGTCCCGATTTTCAATTGTATGATAAGCGATGCAGCGATTAGCATCCACAACAAAAGGCTGAGTAATTGCACCTGTAGGACAAGCCTGAAGACAACTAGTACAGCTACCGCAGTGTTCTGTATGCGGGCGATCGCTCTCTAGCTCCAAATTGGTCAACACTTCTCCCAAAAATACCCAAGAGCCATATTCCCGTGTAATCACATTACCATTCTTGGCAATCCAACCAATTCCGGCAAGTTGAGCCAATACTTTATCTTGTACTGGGCCTGTGTCTGCATAATAACGAACTCTTACACTTTCATCTAGTGATTCTAGCCATATCGATAGCTGCTTGAGTTTCTTATGTATCACCTTGTGATAATCTCTTCCCCAACCATAACGGGAAATTTTGGCATATTCCTCGCCTTTGGGACGTTGATGTGGTGTGTAGTAATTTAGCGCCACACACACTAGCGATCGCGCTTCTGGCATCACTAAGCGGATATCTTGACGTTTTGGGTTAGCCATCCATTCCATATCGGCGTGATAACCCAGTTCAATCCATGCTTGTAACTTCTGCGCTTCTATGGCATCTATGCTATCTACAGCAGCAATTCCAACTTTGTGAAAGCCCAACTCGCTGGCTTTTTCTTTCACCACAATACTGCTTGTTACAGAATACTGACTCATTTTTTTATTTGGATTTTGCCTAAATAAAGGCAAATAAATTATATATTACCTAGTCAATACCTTTAATGAATATTTGTTACTTTTCCTACGTATCAATTTTATCGAGAAAGGAAGAAGGCAAGAGGGTCGTATTCCTCCTGCCTTCTGCAATTTTTGCAACCCCAATGTCAAGACATTCCATTGCAACATCTCAACTTCCATCGTGAGGAAGATTTAGCAATATGTAGCAATCTCTCTCAAAAGCAGCTTTCTTTTGAGCGATTTTTGTATTGAAATAAATATTCAGTTAGCATAATACAGAGAATTTTATGACTTCTGCTGAATTTATATCCCCAGCACAGTTGAAAGAAGAATTCCAGATTGAGGGAATTACAGAAACAAGCGTACTGCGTTATTTTCAAACCTTAAATGCCGGAGAATTTGAGGCAACTGCTGCCTTATTTGCGGTAGATGGTGTGATGCGTCCACCCTTTGAATCTGATATTGTGGGGACAGAGGCGATCGCAGCCTACTTAAAACAAGAAGGCCAAAACGTTAAAGCTTACCCCAACACGGCAATCGCCGAGACTTTAGAAACCGGTGAGATTCAAATTCAGGTAGCAGGCAAAGCCCAAACTTCCTGGTGTAGTGTGAATGTCTTGTGGCTATTTATCCTCAACCAACAACGGCAAATTTTCTATACTAGAATCAAACTTTTAGCTTCTCCCCAAGAGTTACTTTCTTTACGCCGTGAAAAGTAGTAAATAAGTATAATTTTTGAGGAAATGTTTGATATTACCCAAAACAAAATCTAGGCATCAAAAATTCCTATAAATAACTTTTGTCTATTTGACTAATTCGGGTAAAGTAGCTTGTAACTTGAGACAGTTTGCACCATCAATCTGCAACTCATAGTCTACTTTATCCATTAGACGATTCATAATCAGCCAACCATAACCACCTTCTTGTTTTTCCAAAGGGTTGGGAGCGTAGTAGTTAGACATATCAAAGCCTTCGCCGTAGTCCCAAACTTCTAAGGCCAGATCCCGGTCTTTCACTTCCAAACGCAGTAAAATTGGTAAATTTGGTTTGTCCTTGTGGGCATGACGGACTGCATTTGAGTAAGCTTCCACCAAAGCCAGTCTCAAACGACTTGATTGCCGTGACCAATCCACAGATTCTCCTAGCTGAATTTTCAAACATCCCAGCAACCAGTTTTCGACAATATTCAGAAAACTCAAGTCACTTGGTACATGAAGCTCACTTTTCATCACTTATAAAATCTCCAGTGAAAGTATAGTTTGATCGTCTTCTTGAATGTGGTTATCTGCTTGGATGCGAGCTAGTAAATGGTTGAGAGAAAGTGGTTGTTCTTCTTGTTGTAATAGTTGCCAAAGACCATCTTGGTTCAACATAGAACGGTTAACTGCCTCAGCACTAGACCCGTTTTTTACTGTTGAATCAGAATCATTTGAGATCGTTGCTTCTGTAATACCATCACTAGCGAGTAACAATGTGTCTCCAGTAGCGAGAACCAAACGACCAGACTGTGCCTGCCACTTGGGTAAGATTCCCAAAGGAACGCTGCGGACTTTCAGGTAATTAGGATTGTCGCCTAAAGCGTCTTGGCGTGACCATAACAGTGGATAAATATGACCGGCATTCGTGTAGACGAGTTCTTTATTACTAGGGGTATAACAGGCTAACACAAGAGTAATGAAATAATTGTTGCTAATTAAATCTTCACTCAGAGCATGATTGAGGTTTTGCATAACCACGTTCGGCTCGGCTGGTGTTTCTTGAGATAATTCCCGGCGTAAAACTGAAATAATACTAGCCATGAATAAAGCAGCTGGGACACCCTTACCAGAGACATCACCTACTGCTAACCACAAGTCCCCCTTGGGATGAACAAAGACTTCAAAGAAATCGCCTCCTACTTCCCGCGCTGGGTAGCAGCAGGCTTGCACTTTTACACCTTTGATATCAGGTAAACTTTGGCGTAGTAAGTTGTATTGAATTTGCCGAGCCACCTCCAACTCATTATGAATCTGCTGTTGCTTTTCTTGGAGACGCTGGTAAAGTTTTGCTTGCGAGAGAGCTAAGGCTGCTTGTTCGGCAACACCTGCAATTAGTTGAATGTCTTCGTCTTGCCAGGGGCGATCGCGTCCCCATTGGTGGAGGGCCAGCACAGCCAACAAATGCTGCTGGTAGCTAAGTGGTACAACCAAATGGTGACAGGGGTTGCCCTCGTATATTTCTTGAGTAAGTTGATAATGACGGGTTTCCAGCACTTTTTCAATTAAAAGACTGGGGTCGAAGAAGCAATCTAATGCGTTGGATTTAGGATCGTAGTATGAAAACTCATCTTGGATCAGGCGATCGCCCTCTACTGGTCTGAGCAAGCAACTGCTAGCATCAAATGTTTGTCCAATGGTTGCGACAATTTTTTGCAGCATACTATCGTAGTCTAAAGACTCCCGAATTGCGGTTGTTACGGCATTAAACAAAGATTCTCGCCGTAGGGCCCGACGCAACTCTTGGGTGCGCTTCTTGACTACACGATATGTATCAGTAGCTTGCTCAACTAATGCCCTGAGTTTATCTGGATTCCACGGTTTGGTAATATACTTGAATACCTGACCAGAGTTAATGGCATCCACCAAATCTTCGACATCAGTAAAACCAGTTAACAAAATCCGGATCGTGTCTGGAAAACGCTCTACTGTCCGACTAAAAAATTCGGTTCCATTCATTTCTGGCATTCTTTGGTCAGAAATAATCACCGCCATTTCGCCAAATTGATCCAAGATTTCCAGAGCGCCAAAGGCATGATTGGCTTTATATACTTGAAAATCTCGTCTAAAAGTGCGGTAGAGTAAATCTAGGTTATCTGGCTCATCATCTACCACCATGAGCTTAAGTTTTTCGACCCCTGTCTCAGCCATATTTGACTTTACTTTTGAGATGTTTGAATGGCGATATAGTGTGATGTTTATCCCACATAATAAATCACAGAAAATCAGAGAAGCCATTCACTTTGAAAATATCATTTTCTCAAAGTTATGAGTTTCCCTTGATCGTTGTCAATTGCTCCACATCAAAATTACCTTTACCCAACTAAACCAGAACGCAGGGCGCGGACTGCTGCTTGGGTACGGTCATCGGCACATAGCTTATTCAAAATATTGCGAACGTGAGTTTTAACAGTCCCAACAGTGATGTAAAGTCTTTCCGCAATTAGTGCATTGCTACAACCTTCGACAATCAACTGTAGCACTTCTAATTCCCTTTCTGTCAGGGTGTAAGGTTGAATTCCTTCCAGATTCTCGACATAATCAGGGTTAGAGGCAATAGTCTTGGCATCTACAAAAGCTGATTCCAACTTTTGAGGATTTTGTTGTGCTTGTTGTAATACAATTCGAGCGATCGCTGGATCGATCCAGGCGTTGCCATTGTAAGTTACTCTCACTGCTTCCAGCAAATTATCAAATTTGATATCTTTCATACAGTAAGAGTCTGCACCAGCAGCAAAAGCTGCCAACACAGCTTCTTTGTTATCCCGCAGCGTCAAAATTAACACTTTTGTGGCTAGCTGCTGACCATTTGCAGTAGATTTTACCTCCCGTGTTAGTTCAATACCATCTTTATCTGGTAAACCAATATCTACGATCGCAATATCAGGTTGTACCATTTTTAACATTCTTAGCCCCTCGGCAGCATTGGCAGCTTCACCTACAACTTCAATTTCATCCTTTTGGATGAGCGCTGTCCGAATACCCACGCGAGTGAGGTCATGATCTTCAATTAAAGCAATACGAATTTTACTCATAGCCAACTTCAGCCCGTTACACTACCTTAACCATAAAGTCGAGTTTCGTGACATACTCCCACACTAACTGTAAGCAGTATAGTGGGAGCTTCTGTTCCCGGAACCAGAGTTGCGAGTTGAGCTTTTTTATACTGGGTTCATATTACACTTTCACAATAAAGTTTGCACTGATCCAGCCCAAGTACAAGCGCTCTGAGAAATCTCCACTCTCAATACTTTTCGGTTAAGGGGGAAAGGGGAAAGGGAAAGGGTTTAAATTTACCTTTACCCTTTACCCTTTCCCCAGACCAAAAGAGAGATTGTTGGGTTTATTCGAAAAGTATTGGGATCTTTCCTACCTAAGTTCTAATCTAAAAAAATTTGATAAACTTAACATTCAAGTAAATCTGGCGTGAGGGTTACTCAAGAATAGGCTATGTCTAAAGGCAATCAAGCATTTTCAGTATTGGGAATACCAGTTCATGTGATGGCTAACTATCCAGGCTGGTTGTTAGAAAGCCTAGAACAAGGCAGAGGAATTCATGTAGTAACGCTCAATGCAGAAATGACTATGCAGGCAGAGCAGAATGAATTACTTGCTCAGATAATTAAAAATGCTGAACTAGTTATTCCAGATGGAGCCGGGGTTGTTCTGTATTTACGGTTATTATTATGGCAAAAAGTTCAGCGTTTTCCGGGAATTGAATTAGCAGAAAAACTTTTGCAAGAACTTGGACAACAGAAGACAGGGGCAAAAGTGTTTTTTTATGGAGCAGCGCCTGGGGTGGCCTCAACTGCGGCAGATTTTTGGCAGCAGCAAATTCCAGATTTGAATGTAGTAGGCACTCACTCAGGCTACCATTCTCCAGAAGAAGAAGCGCAATTGCAACAAACTCTTGCTCAATTGCAGCCACAAGTGATTTTTGTCGGTTTGGGAGTGCCACGTCAAGAGTTATGGATTGCCGAAAACCGCCATTTGTGTCCTCAAGCAATTTGGATTGGCGTTGGTGGTAGTTTTGATATTTGGTCGGGAACTAAAACTCGCGCTCCCGCCTGGTTAGCAAATAATAATTTGGAATGGTTGTATCGGCTGTATCAAGAACCTTGGCGTTGGCGGCGAATGTTGGCTTTGCCTGCTTTTGCTGTAAAAGCTTTTGTTTATCGTTTGACAGCAAAAGATGCAATTAGTTAAGTAGGTTGGCGCAATTAAAGCTAACTGGTAAGGACTGTCATTTGTCCTTTGTCATTGGTCATTAGTAAGGACTTTACTTGGTTAAGAGTCTTGCTAGCAGTAGCAGGGCGTTTAGTCTGTGTTCTTACTTAGTTAATACTGAAGTCTTCAAAAAATTTTAAATTTTCTTTGTTGAATTTTAAATTCCCAGGCAAAACCTGGGAATCCTTATTTTGATAGGCAATGTCACATCTAAGTCGGCAAATTGTTTAGTTGTGGTTATGAGGAAAATTTAACAATGCCAGTATTAACAACTCAAGTTAAAACAGATAAATCCGTTCCGAGAGAGGACTCTGCAACTCAACAGCATGGTAGTAATACTACTGCAAAGGTGACATTGCAATCTGTAAGCAAGATTTATGCTAACGGTACTCACGCCTTATTGAATGCGAACCTTGAGGTAAAAAAGGGAGAATTTCTGTTTATCACTGGGCCAAGTGGTTCTGGTAAATCAACGCTCTTAAAAATGTTGTATGGCCAGGAGTTGCCTACACAGGGACAAGTAATTGTTGATGAGTGTAATATAGCGGGTTTACGAGGCGATCGCTTGTCATTATTCCGGCGACGGATTGGCATTGTGTTTCAAGACTACAAACTGATTAGCCAACGAACAGTAGCAGAAAATGTGACTTTTGTGCTGCAAGCTCAAGGGTATACCCGTAAAGAAATTCAACGACGTTTAGAACCAACTTTAAAGCTGGTGGGTTTACTGAGTAAAGCTGATTGCTTCCCAGATCAACTATCTGGGGGAGAGCAACAACGGGTGAGTATTGCTCGTGCGATCGTTGGTACACCACCACTACTGTTAGCAGACGAGCCTACTGGAAATCTCGATCCTGATAATTCCTGGCAAGTAATCCAGATTCTCCAGAAGTTAAATTCCTTTGGAGCTACGGTAATTGTTACCACCCATGATGAACAATTGGTACGGCGGTGCAATCATCCGGTAGTGCAAGTTACTAATGGACAGTTGTGTCGAAAATAAAAATTGGAATTGGGAATTGGGACTCAGCATTCAACCAATGACCGATGACAAATGACAAATGACAAATAACTAATAAACGTGGTGCTTGACTTTTGCTGATACGGGTACAAAAGGTGCTGCTGTTTTGGGAGGTAGCACTTGTAGGCGATGGTCTCCGACCGACCGGAGGCGATCGCAAGCTTGTAAACTCTTAAAAGCTGCTTCTCGGATCGCAACTTCTTCCTCTCGACTGAGTAAGAGTTGCAAGCATTCGGCAACATCTTGCTGTACTGAAGAATCAACTCGCTGACGACTGATGAATTTAGTTAGTTGACGTAAGGCAATCAACCGTTTCAATGGATCTTTGTCTGTTAAATTGACCAACAACCGATCGAGGTAGTCTTCTTCTCGATTTTCATAGAAGTTGACAATTTGCCAGACTAATAAAATCAAAGTTAACAGGGTTGCCATGCCTTGGATAATAGCACCAGCTGCAATCCAGGAACTGTGAGAGTCAACCCAAATTGCAGCGGCCATATAAGTGCTGACAGTAGCAACACCACCACTAATGACTGCTAAGACTAATCGACGATTTGAACTGTTTAAGAATTTCCGTATCTTAGACCAGTGCAATTGCCAGTCCCACTTCTGCATTGAGTAAACCAATACCATTACCCCAATGCCCATTAAGAGAGCCAATAGCAGCATCCAGTTCCACAACAACATCGCAACAACGATTGTCAGAAACCCAAGAAAGCCTCCAGGCCCAGAGAAACGCTGAAATTGCTGCTTTGTAGCTCCTTTTGTCTTGAACAATGGATGCGACCAGTTCCAGTTGTGGATCTGGTTGATCAATTGCTGCCAAGAAGACGAAGCCTGTGCCACAGTGTTTACCTACTTGATTACGAAATTACCTATTGTATAAGTTTTACTAGGGAATGAAGAAAAGGTGAAGACCCAAACTACAAGATGCCTGCTTTGCATCGACAGATAGTAGACTATTACAGCACGGCGGAAATAAAGATAACATTTTAGATGGCTTAGAGCAAGGGCATAAAGGCTTTTTAAAGGCAAAAACGAAAGTTATCAATGGTGAATTGACCATCAAAAGCACAGAAGGTAACGCTATAGATGTTATTCACATTTATAAATAATAAAGTATTGGGGGAAATTGCTGAGTCTGAATTGGCAAGATTAGAGCCTGGTAGTACAGTTTGACCGAGCAGTTGGCGATCGCGATCGTAAGCAGAAAGTACTAGCCGTTGAGAACTTGTGACAAAGGCACTAACCGAGTTAACCGGACGCAAGAAAGTAGCTTCTAAAAATCCGCTTTTGGGCGCTCCCATTAAAACTGTTTGCCCTGAATAGCATGGAAATGCTGGATTTGATGGTTGTATTGCTAGAGAATTGTGAAAAATTACTCCCCAGCGTTCATACTGGCGCTCTACTGGTTCAAAACACTTCAATCCTTCTAAGTCTAAAAAAATACAAGTAGGTACAGTAATTCTGGCAGCATCAATGGCTGATTCGACCTGATCCCTGCAAGCTGAAGCTTTAATTTCATTTTGTATATTAAACTTGTCAAGCGCAAATTCAGCGTCTTCAATCGTTGGTAGTTTATTTGATTGAAGAGTAGCCTGCTTTACCATGACATCCCGCCTTACCATTACTTAGATAATAATTAGATTGGTTATACATCAAAAGCAATTTATCTTACATATATGAAGTAGAATAAATAGCCTATTAAAATGAGCGTTTCAACTGTTTTTAACGCTCAAAATTATTTATGAGTTTTTTGATAGATTACCATAAAAACTTATGCTGGATTCAGGCTTTAGTGATACTCGCTACCAGAAAAAACCTTGTAAGACAGTAATTTCAAGGTTAATTTCCTTTTTATTGGAAAAAAAAATCACCAAATCTTTACAAGTAATCCAGTAATTTTACATCTGCTTAATCTGACGGTGGTGAGAAGTCTTAGAGCAATTGATTCGCTGATAATAACAATGAGTGGAAGTTTGAACTAAATATCTACCCATCCAGTGTAACGAAAAAAGACTTGGGGACGCAAAGACAGGAGGAAAATTCTCTCTGCGTGTACCCGCATCACTACTTTCACTTATGCCAACAAATGACTACAGTCAACAAAAAATACTTATGTTTCAACCACAAGGATTTGACCAACGCTCCATAAATACCTCACTAGGTAGAATGGTGTATTATTCTGCTGATGGAGCGCCTTGGCAGAATAATGTAACTGCTAGAGATGATCGGGAAACTTTGGTGTTCTTGCATGGCTTTGGTGGTGGATCTTCTGCTTATGAGTGGTCGAAGGTTTATCCGGCTTTTGCCGCCGAATATCGGGTGATTGCACCTGATTTGATCGGTTGGGGTCGGTCTGAGCATCCGGCACGGAATTATAATATTGAGGATTATTTGACCACGATTCGCGAGTTTTTACAGCAGACTTGTACTGGCCCTGTAACTGCGATCGCTTCTTCCCTGACCGCAGCATTTACAATTCGAGTCGCAGCAGCTAATCCTGATTTATTCAAGGCTTTAATTCTCACCACCCCCGCCGGACTTTCCGACTTTGGCGAAGACTACTCACGTAGTTTTTTTGCCCAGTTAGTCAGTGTTCCTGTTGTTGACCGTTTAATTTACAGCACTGGAGTAGCCACCAGTGGGGGTATTCGCAGTTTCTTAGAGCAACGGCAATTTGCTAAATCTAATCGAGTGTACCAAGAAATTGTAGATGCTTATTTGCAATCCGCCCAGCAGCCTAATGCTGAATATGCAGCACTATCCTTTGTCCGTGGCGATTTATGCTTTGATTTATCCCTTTTCATTCAAGAATTAACAACTCCCACTGCCATTATTTGGGGACAAAAGTCAGAATTTACAGGGCCTTCAATTGGTCGCCGCCTTGCCGAAATTAATCCCCAAGCAATCCGATTTTTTCAAGAGTTGGAAGATGTAGGGTTAACACCACAGTTGGAATTACCGGCAGTCACAATTGGGTTAATTCGCCAATTTTTGCCTTTGCTTAATTAGTGGTTTTTCATTAGTCCTAGCCCTGTTGTATGCGGATTTCGTTTTCGCGTCAGCGTGCCGGAGGCTCTATTCTATAAGGCTGTTGGTCAATTCACGATGGGTTAAAATCACCAGCCTTAAAACCTTGGTGAGAGTGTTGCTTTCCCAGTTTGCAATACATTGCGGGCTAATAGCTAAAGTGTGTTGAAGCGCACTGAAATTAATTACATTAATTCGCCAACAGTCTTATTCTATTCGCTCAATCCTTTACATCAAGATGAAGGGTCTCATTATAGTATTCAAAATCACGATACTATTCCAACTGAATTGATAAATTGCTAATTATATAAACAAAATAAGGTATAGCAAATTTATACTAGCAGGTAGATTATCTGATGACGATTCCAGAACCGATTAAAAAATTTATTATATGGATACAAGGTTTTGACCATCGGATTTTACAAAATGAAGATGATGTCAAAGAAAAATTTATTTTACCAATGCTTCACTATCTCTGTTATCCAGAGAAATGTTGTCGTGAATACCCTTTAACAACATCAAAATCAGGAAATTATCACGGAAATACCGGAGTTATTCAGGTTTGTTATCCAACAGATGATATTAATCAGCAAAATATAAATAACTCACTTGTTGCTATTAAAGCAATAGCACCAGATAAAACTAAATTAAATGACGTTGCTCAAGAAATTAAAATTTATAGTGATCGTTTTAACGCGCTATTTTTTATAATTACTAACGGATATGAAATAAAGGTTTTTAAACGCTTATATTACTATCAACAAGAATCTGTTTTTGATCTAAGTATAGATATATTAAAAAATAATTATATTGCTTCAGACTTTTATGAAAAACTAAACTTTGAATTAGTTAAGAGTATTGATAAAAAAACAACAAGCAGTTTATTAAATACTAAATATAAATTAATAGAGAGATTTCTAAGACAACATCTAGATTTACAGGATATTTTAGAAAAATGTGATTTTGAGCCTTCCACGACAAGGGAAGGCTATAGCTTAGTTGTTGTGAACAAGAAAGTAGCGATCGCCTGTAATTTACCTAAAGCTTTTGGAGAGGGTAATTGTGAAATAGAGTTCAGCAGTATTATTTTAAGAGGTCTAAAAATTTACTTAAATCATCAAGATATTTTAGGTAAATTAATGACTGGATTGCACACCCAGCTAGATTGGGGATGTCGTCGGTTTTTTAAACAGTTAGATAAAAATACTTTTGAGGTTTATTTAGGTCAAACAACTCTAATTTTATCAGATATAGAAGCAGCAGACTTATGTTTATGTATTGATAGAGTTTGCCAAGAATATAAAAATTTACTAATTCAATTTGAAAATATTTTAGAAACATGGGATTTTAAATTTGTAAACTTTGCAGGGACTAGAGGGTTTATCCTATTTTCTGTAAAACAAGATTTATGGAATTTAATACAGCAGTTCGCTAATGAATTTGATTATATTAAAGGTAAGTCAGAATGGCATTTATTCCATACAAAAGATATGTCAATTCGAGTTAGTAGAGGAATTCACGATCATACATTTATTTCCCACCAAACTGATATAAATTTTTCTTCATTGCCTAACAATCATCAAGTTAACATAATTTATGAACTAAATGATGTTAACTTACAATCTATTGATACAGATGAATTTACCTCATGGCAGCAAGATATTGGTTCTTGGGGAACCTGGACGGCTAAATATACTAAACAGTGGTTGTTAGAGAAATATATTCCAAAAGTTATTAACTATTACTCACAAAAGTCTCAAATATCTGAAGCTGAATTTCTAGCAAAAATTACAAATTATACAGATGGTCGTATGCTGATTCAAGAAATTGATAATATCAGAGATTTAGCACCTTATCTTCACGACATTCAATCTTGGCTAAATATATATGTAGAAAATATTGCTGCCTCTCTGTTGAAATCATATTACCAAGCCTATACAAATTTGGTACGTAACACTGATTCTTCTATAACAGGCATAGACTATATTATAGGAAATTTGCGTAGGATTGAATGGAAAAATACGCAAGAAGAAATTTATAACGATCGCATAGACTGGAAAAACTTGACTTTTAAATATGCTATTGATTGCTTAGATAAGCAAGTAGCAAGAATAAATAATTGTGAATACGAGAATAGTTTAAAGGCAGATTTAATAACTCGGATATTTATTTGGATTATAGAAAATGGGAAAATCTCTTTTTCACAAGCTCAATTAAATGCTGCTAAACAGGCTTTGCTACCACTTTGGGAACAAAGTCGCTTTGAAATGCGTTATGTTTATCCTAATCGATAAGGCTACATAATTTGCTGTAAATTCAACACAAATCCGGGTAGGATATTTTCTCCTGATAAACTAGCAGGATTGTCTAATATCTCTATATCTTTACCTGGACGATAAATTTCTACTCGCTTGTTTTTCCGGTCAATTAACCAGCCTAATTGAGCGCCATTTTCTATATATTCTTGCATTTTCTCCTGTAAGTCTTTCAAGGAATCAGTACGAGAACGCAACTCTACTACAAAATCAGGACAAATTGGGGCAAATTTTTCTTGTTGTTCTGGGGTTAAAGCATTCCACCGCTCAATTTTTACCCAAGAAAGATCAGGAGAACGTTCTGAACCATTGGGTAGAGTGAAGCCAGTTGAAGAGTCAAAACCTTTGCCTAATTTAGTCTGTTTATTCCAGATTCCTAATTCAACAACCATATCAAAATTACGGTTGCCAGTATCACTACCTGTAGGTGGCATAATTAATAATTCCCCTGATGCTGTACGCTCAAATCGATAATCGCGGTTTTTCTGACACATCTCGAAAAATTGATCGTCAGTTAAGTCGATTTTCAACTTGACTGTAGAAGGGAAAGCGGTTGTTGTGGCGTTCATAGGCTATTGTGAGCATCTTACTTTATAGTTTAGTGCTGTGTGGGGTTGTGTGGCGTTGCGATCGCATCAACATAAGTCGGCTTAGTATATATGCAAAATTGATAGTATAAATTTTTACTAATTTAGGCTATTCAGGAGCGATCGCTAAACTTTATCTTCAGGATTCAGGATGAACGGAGATATCTTTACAAATTATCTCACCTATATTTGTATTAATTATATTCTCGATAATTACAAAGTCGTTTTTAATAAAGTGCCGCCAAAATTCCTGTACTTTATTCATTAATTCCTCAAGATCAGCATCTTCATAATCTTTAGAGTTAAGAACAGATTTTGTATAAATAGTTGTCCATTGTGGTGTTAAGGTTCTCTTCTTAAAAGGAGGTATATTTTTCTGGGATATCTTATATATTTTTTCGCGTATGGATTTATCCTCATTAGGACAAATTAGCATTTTTATTATTAACCCTTGAGGATAATTTTCAAATTGCAAATGCAGATTTAATTTATTGTCTTCCCATCTTTTAGGGATGATGCCTATGTATCCCTTACTCCAAAAATATACAGAGATTTCTTTAGAGTCAGTCTCTCGAATTAGTAATTCGTGAATTTTTGTAGCAATTTCTGATTGTAAGTCTGGACGATGCTCAAAAATTAAATCCAGAGCTTGTTGATGCTTAGTGTATATTTTACGGCAGAGTTCGGCGACTTCTGAATCACTCACAATATGTCTCCTAATTAACGTAGAATAATGAGTCATTAATGTGTAAATATCTGTACCAAGTGTAGATTTATAACTTATACAAATGCTATCGATTATCTCAGCTATTTTAGAATAGTTATATATTCTCCAACTTTTTTGAGAAGGTGGATCACCTATTGGTGTTAAATAAATTAAAATTGCTCGACAATCTTTAAATTCTTCCTTAACAGTTCTTTGATATTTTATTAATTGATCTATACCTTCTCCAGCGTCAATTTTATTTTCTATCGCACATACTAGTTTATTGCGCGGAGAGTGTATGAGAATATCAATATTTTGCCACTCACGTCTAACATCAGCATCTGTAAAATCAGCTATATCTATATCAACGGGACTAACTTTTGTATATTTTTCGTCTGTAAGTTCGTACTCTTCTAACTGGAGTTTAGACTAAGCCATGCAAAATGACCCAGCAGGGCTGAGTTAATCAGAGACTTAGCAAAAGTATGAATAATCTTAGGTATTAA